>JAKLEE010000001.1 GCA_022703215.1 Spirochaetota bacterium
GAAGGCTTCGCGCCCGAACTCGCGGTCGTCACGCACGGCGGCGGCGAGGAGCTCGACGAGCCCCTCGTGCTCAGGCCCACCAGCGAGACCATCATCTGGGACAAGTACCGCGACTGGATCCAGTCCTGGCGCGACCTGCCGCTCCTCATCAACCAGTGGGCCAACGTGGTCCGCTGGGAGAAGCGCACCCGCCTCTTCCTCCGCACCGCGGAATTCCTCTGGCAGGAAGGCCACACCGCCCACGAGACCTCGAAGGAAGCCGAGGAGGAAACCCTCCGCATGCTCGAGGTGTACCGCTCGTTCGCCGAGGAATTCCTCGCGCTGCCGGTCGTGGCCGGCATCAAGAGCGAGAGCGAGAAGTTCGCCGGCGCGGTGCGGACCTACACCATCGAGGCCATGATGCAGGACCGGAAGGCCCTGCAGGCGGGCACCTCGCACTTCCTCGGCCAGAACTTCGCCAAAGCCTTCGACGTCAAGTTCCAGTCGCGGGAGGGCAAGCTCGAGCACGTCTGGGCGACCAGCTGGGGCGTCTCGACGCGGCTCGTGGGCGCCATCATCATGACCCACTCCGACGACAAAGGCCTCGTGCTGCCCCCGACGCTCGCGCCCGAGCAGGTCGTCATCGTCCCCATCTACAAGGGCGAGACCAAGGCGGCCGTGCTCGCGTACGGCGAAAAGCTGCTCGAAGCCCTCAAGGGCCTCGGCCTCCGCGCGGTCTTCGATTCGGACGACTCGAACAGCCCGGGCTGGAAGTTCGCCGAATGGGAAATGCGCGGCACGCCGGTGCGCGTCGAGCTCGGCCCCCGCGACATGGAGGCCGGCAAGGTGGTCATCGTCCGCCGCGACTCGGGCGAGAAGGAAATCGTCGCCGTCGAGGCGGCGCCTGCGCGCGTCCAGGAGCTGATGGGCGTCATCCAGTCGGGCCTGCTCGAACGCGCCCGCTCGTTCCGCGTCGCCAACACGAAGCCGATAGCCACCCGCGAGGAAATGCTCGCGTTCTTCTCGAAGGAAGGCGCGGGCACGGCGGACGCCACGGGCGGCTTCGCCGAGGCGCTCTGGTGCGGCTCCGCGGAATGCGAGGCCGGCCTCAAGGCCGAGACCAAGGCCACCCTCCGCTGCATGCCGATGGACCGCCAGGAAGGGATTTCGGGTTCCTGCGCGCTCTGCGGCGCCCCCGCGAAGCACCGCGCGGTCTTCGCCCGTAATTACTGAGAACGGCCCGCACGGCCCCGGGGTTCCGATATGGAAGGTGGCCGCAGCGATGCTTCGGATCAGCCATGACCGGTCCTGAGGGTAGCCGCGGTCGACAGGCCGCCGCGGGAATGGCCATTCTCGCGGCGGCGGTTTTAGCCGGCTTCGCGCTCGCGGCGTGCGGCAAGCCCGCCCCGCGGTCGACTGAAGCCGTGTCCGATCCTTCCTACGCGGATGGCCTCATCCTGTACCTCACGGGCGCCGGCCTGGAGAATTCCGCCGACCTGGACGCCCGGACCTTCGCGCCGGCCCATGAGGCGGGCTTCATCGCGGCCCTGGCCTCCGCCGACGGCGGCGCCGCCCTCGCCATCAACCGCGCGGGAGCCGTACTCCTCGAGCTCGACGCGCGGACCCGTACGCTCAGGAAGAGGGAATACCCCACCCCCGAATTCGAGGGCAGGACGGTCGGCTCCATGTTCGTCGACGACGGGGGCGACATCCTCGTTTCCCTGTACCGGCATCCCGACGAAAACAGTCCCGACTCAGGCGGATCCTTGCTCAGGCTGGACCCTGGCTCCGGCATCTGGAGCGACGAAGGACTGCCGGCCCCCATCGACGCGGCGAGCGTCTACGCGATGCATCGCCTTGAAGACGGCCGCATCCTCGTGGCGACGCGGCGGGCCGAAGGCGATCGGATCGAGGCCGCCCGCTGGCTCGTCCGGCCCGACGGCAAGGTCGAGCCGCTGTCCCTGGCGGATTTCGAGAGCCTGCTCGCGCCCCGCCCGGCCCGACTGGCGCCACCGGCGCTTCGCGCCGCGCTCGGCAGCCTGGTCGAAGAGACCGGCGGCGCGCGGATTCTGGCCTACGCCCGGAATCCGCGCGGGGACGGAACCTGGTACGCCCTCGGCGACGGAGCTCCCGAATCCACCGTGGAGGTCGTCGCCGCGATCGACGCATCGGGCACCGTCGCCTTCGCGGCGTTTCCCGAAGGCCCCGCCAAGACGGCGAGCTTCAAGGACGGGCTCGTGGAACTTTCCGATGTTTCGCTCGTCGCGCCGTCGCCGGGCGCCACCTGGAACGGCGCCCTGATCCATGGCGATTCGGAAGATACCCTCGTGCTCCTGCTCTCCTGGTGGGTGGAGCGCTTCCCCGACTCCGCGGGGAGCGGCTTGCTGGTCCGGCCGCTCGCTGGCCCCGGACGCGCCTCCGCGCTATAGTCGTAGCCGAGGTGTCCCGATGAGCCCTTCCCGCGAGCGGATCGTCCTGTCGCTGCTGCTGGCCTCGTCCATGGCCGCGCACGCCATCGAGTTCGAAGCGCTGACGCCCCGTTTCGGCGTCGCGCTGGTCGCCAACGGCGTCCCCACGACCGACAGCGCGGCGGGTCCGATCGCCGGAACCGTCGGACTCGGGTTCCCGATGCCGATCGCAGCCGGATCCGCCTTGTCGTTCGAACCCGGCTTCGACGTGTTCTCCTACCACTCCGGGCTGCTCGAAACCCAACCCGCCACCGGACCCGTCCTCGAGCTCCCCCGCGCGGTTCCGGTCCCCGCGGAATCCGCGTCCTCCTCCTGGACCGCGGGACTGCTCCTGCAAGCGCCCTTCGTCTTTTCGCCGCGCCTGACGGGGACCTTCATGCCCGCCTTCGGCCTCGGACCGGCCATCCTCGTCCGCGTGGCCGCGGGGGGACCGACTCCGCTCGAGCTCAACGCCTGGTTTTTCGGGAAGGCCAGATGGCTATATGGAGAAGCGCTGATCGGCTTCGAAGTGGAGCTGGCGCCGCGGATGTCGCTGGCCGGAGGAATCCGGGGACTCTACCCGCTCGCCAATCTCTGGACGGACGGCGATCCGGCGATGGCCCTCGACGGAGCCATCCTGCACCTGAGCCTCGGCATGCGCCTTTCATTCGGAAGTCCGGACGAAGAAGCGCCTCCGCCCGGGGGCGGCTCCGTCGAGGATGGCGGTTCCGCCGCGGACTCCGCCGCGCCATGAAGAGGCCCGAAGATCCCGATGCCGACTCGGCGCTCCGCGTCGCGGCGGATGCCGGACGCCTCGTGCTCGAGAGCGGCGGCGAAACCTACCGCTCGGAAGAGGCCATGCTCGCCTTCCTTACCGCGTTCGGGGTCTGGAACGGTGAGAGCTTCGCGACGCCGACAGGCTTCATGCTCTCGTGCGACGGGGAGGATGGAAGATCGCGCGCGCTCGTCCGACGCGTGCGCACGCGCCAGATGAACCTGGAGCGGATTTCGGCCATCGACTCGCTCGCCAGGAAAGCCACCGCGGGCGAGCTCGGATTCGACGCGGTCGAGGCGGAGCTCTGCGCCCTCGAGACCCGGAGCTCGTATCCAGCCTGGCTGGCGATTCCCGGGGCGGCGCTCGGAGCCGGCTTTTTTTCCCTGCTTTTCGGCGGGTCGTGGAAGGACGCGCTGGTCGCGGGATTCGTCGGCATCGCACTCGGCCGGATGGTTCAGAGGATACAGCGCGCGCGCGTCTCCGACTTCTTCGCGAACATCGCGGGCGGCGCCTTCACCGCCTTCCTCTGCATGGCCGCCGCGCACTGGAACATCGCGGATGCCGCCGACAAGGCGATCATCGGCGCCATCATGCTCCTCGTGCCGGGCGTAACCATCACCAACGGCATTCGCGACATCATAGCGGGCGACCTGGTGGCGGGAATCGCGAGGATGACCGACGCGTTCATGTCGGCCGCCGGCATCTCCATCGGGGCCGGCGTCGGCCTCGAGACCTGGATGCTGCTGACCGGAGTGCTCGCGTGAACGGCGCCGCGCAGGTCGCGGTTTCCGCGGTCGCCACCTTCGGCTTCGCGCTCATTTTCCGCGTCAAACCCCGCGACCTGCCGCTCGCGGCCGCCGGCGGCGCGATGGCGTGGGGCGTCCGCTTGCTCGCTGGCGCCTGGTCCGGCTCCGACCCCATGGCGTACTTCATCGCGGCCATCGCGGTAGGGCTGTATGCCGAGCTCGTCGCCACCATGATGCGGACGCCGGCCACCGTCATCATCGTCGCGTCGATCATCCCGCTCGTGCCCGGCGGGGGCATGTTCTATACGATGAGCCAGGCGACGGCGGGTGACGCGATCGCGGCGGCGACGACAGGCTTCGCGACGCTTATGCTCGCCGGCGCCATAGCCGCCGGCCTGGCCGTGGCGGCGGCGATCGCACGACTGGCGCCGAGGGGGCTCAGGCAGCGGGCCAGGCTCCGACGTCCCGCCACCCCGCGCGACCGAAACGCCGTCTAGCGCCCGAGCAGGCTGCCGAGCGCCACGCTCAGGGCTTCGATGCCGAACGGCTTCCTCAGGAATTTGAGCTTCGGCAAGGCCCGGGCGCGCTCGATGCGCTCGTCCTCGTCGTAGCCGGAAACCAGCAGGATGGGCAGGTCGGATCGGTGGGCCCGGAGCGCCAGTGCCAGGTCGAGGCCTGACATTCCGGGCATGGCCAGGTCCAGCACGGCCGCCACATACTCGTCCGTGGCCGCCTCGAAACGCCGGATGGCCGACTCGCCGCGGCTCTCGCCGAAGGCCTCGTACCCGCAAACCTTCAGCATGCGTCCGAGGCTTTCCAGCATCACCGCGTCATCCTCGACCACGAGCACGCGGCCCAGGCCCTTGCCGGAGACCATCGGGCGGCCCGTCGGCTCCGGCGCGGCCTCGGCGCTCGCGACGGCCGCGAGGGCGGGCAGCCGCAACTCGATCCTCGTTCCCCGGCCCAGCGTCGATTCCACGTGCACCGAACCGCCATGCCGTTCGGCGATGCCATAGACCATGGTGAGCCCGAGGCCGGAGCCCTTGCCGCCGATCTTGGTGGTGAAAAACGGGTCGAAGATGCGTTCGATCGTCTCGGGTCGGATACCGACGCCCCGGTCCGTCACGGAAATGGCCCACAGCGCGGCGGCGCCACCTTCCGGCTCCCCGTCGACGGATTCGGGACGCAGCCGCTCAAGGCCGACCGTGACCAAACCGCCGCGCGATTCGCCCTCGGCCCTCATGATGGTCATGGCGTCGCGGGCGTTGACGAGCAGGTTGAGCAAGGCCTGTTCCAGCTGGACAGCCTCGCCCATGGCCATGCAGGAGGAAGCCGGCCGCTCGAAGGCTATCTCGACCGACGGATCGAAGGTCCGCCGGCAAAGCTTGACCGTGGAATCCACGATTGATGCCAGGTCCACGGGGGCGAGAGTCATCTCCTGCCGTCGCGACAGGACGAGGAGCTGCCGGACCACCTCGGCTGCGTGGCGGGACGAGCGGAGTATCGACTGCACCGCCTCCTGCACCTCGGCCCTGTCCGGCGGCCTCGGGTCGTCGGCGGACAGTCCGAGCACGCTGGCGGTGCCGACGATGCCCCCGAGCACGTTGTTGAGGTCGTGTGCGAGACCGGCCGCCAGCGTGCCGACGGTCTCCAGCTTCTGCGAGCGCCGGAGCTGCCGCTCGAGCCGGTCGATATCAGCCAGGTCGAAAAACGAGATCACGACGCTCGTCGCCGAGGCCGGTCCCAGGGGCTCGAGCACCACGGAGAACGCCTTCCGTCCCGGCATGTCGAATTCCCTGCGGATGAAGGACTGCCGTTCCCGCAGGGACCGTGTCCGCTCCACGTCGGAACCGAGCTCCGCGAGCGCCGGACAGGCCTGCGCCAGGCCGCGTCCCATCAAGTCTTCCGGCTCGCGTCCGAACGCGTCGATGGCGGCCTCGTTCCAGGCTTCGATGCGTCCCTTCGGATCCACCACGAGGATCGGCGTCGGCAGGGCATCGAGGAGTCCGCTCTGGAAGGCGCGAAGGTCGTCGAGGCGGTTCTCGCGATCACCGATGGCGGCCGCCATGGCGTTGACGGCCCTCGCGATGTCCCCGAGCTCGTCGCGCCAGGTTTCAGGCAGGCCGGGAAGGTAGGACCCCCGCTCCACGGCGCTGATCCCGCCTACCAGGGTCTCGATCCGCCGCACGAACCAGGTGAGCGTCGCGCGATAGGCCAAGGCTGCCGTCGCCAGTCCGAAAACGAGCACCGAGAGGGTGAGGAATATCCTCACGGTCCGGAGCGGCGCGAAGAACTCGTCGCGGTAGAGGCCGGCCGCGACGGTCCAGTTCCAGGGGCGGTAGTAAGCGACAAAGGTCAGCTTGGACCGCGGCCGGGCTTCCCCCGGATTCACCCAGCTGTATTCCGTCCAGGCCAGTTCGCCCTCGGGCCGCGAGACGAGCGTGCCCGCGAGCGCGACGAGACCGCGTGCGATCGCTTCGCCTTCGTCGTTCAGGATGTCCGAGGCGTCCACCGCCGCGAGGCGCGGGTGGAAGATCTCGTGAACCTTCCCGTTCCCGGAATCGTCCTCCGTCGAGCTCAGCGCGAAGACGTAGCCAGAGGTCCTCAGTCGCACCGCGGCCTTCGCGAGGTCGTAGACGAGCCTGAGCTGCATCGGTCCGTTGGCGAATTCCTGCTGCCGCCGGAACGGAATGGTCTCGAGCGCGGTTTCGAGGGCACGCACGAGCTCCGCGTCGTCCACGACGTAGGCGCCCGATTCGATCCGCCCGATCTTGCGGGAGGACCACGACAGGCTTGAATCCAGGGGGGACACAACCAGCTCGGATGCGTCGATTCCCAGCTCCACGAACAGGCGCACCAGGAACGTGACGCTGAAGGACGCGACGCGGAATTCCGAGAGACGGCCGGCGTAGACCCGCCTCAGGCGCGCGATGGCAGACTCGATCGTCTCCTCGCCGCGCTCCACCCGCAAGCGGTGCTCGTCCACGAGCTCGAGCGCGCCGAGCACCGCGTCCTGCACCTGGCCGCGGGCGCTCGTCTCGAAGGAGTAGGCCGCGAGCCGGTACGCGAGGAAGCCCGTCACCGCGAGCGGCAGTATCGTCGCCGCGGCGACCGCCCCCGCGGCGCGCGCCGCGAGGGTCCCCCTGAAAGTCCGCGCGATGTGGGAGAACGGGCGGAAGCGGGCGTTGTTCATGGGCTTTCCGAGCGAGGATATAGCGAATCGCCGATCGCGGCAAGCCGCGGATCGTCCCGCGGCCTAGTCGGCCAGGGTGACGGCTCCCGCGGCCGTACCGGCGCCCGCCGCGGCTATCGCCTCCGACTCGATGCCTGGCAGGGCCTCGGCGGCGTGCTCCCGGGTCAGGTTGCGAACCCAACGCTCGCCGCGAAGCCAGAGCCAGGCCGCCAGCCACTTCACGAAATCGGTCGTCTTGAGCAGCGCGAACATGGGCACGGGCCCCATGGGGGTGAGCAGGGCGAGCGCGAAGGCGCCCGGCAGGAACAGCAGCATATTCACGCCCACGTCCACCACCATGCCCATCATCGTGTCACCGCCCGCGCGGGAGACGGCGAACTGAGCGTTGAGCAAAGCCCAGAGGGGCAGGTACGCGGAGATGACGAAGAGGAGCCCCCGGCTCACCTCGCGCGCATCGGCGCTCAGGTTCCCGAATACTATGGGTATGCCGAGCGTGGAAAGCGCCTCGAGCGCGCCGAGCGCCGCTCCGGCGATGACCGCCCCGGATTGGATCCAGCGGGCCCGTTCGCGGGCTTCGTCGAGCCGGTCCGCCCCGAGCGCGCCGCCCACGGTCACGCCGGTGGCGGTGTGGATGCCCGTGAACACGAGGAAGAACACGTTGGCGATAGTCCAGCCGGCCGCCATGCCGGCCACGACCTCCGCGCCGCCCCGCCCGTTGTAGAGCGCGGTGATGACCGTCTCCGAAACCACCCAGGTGGTCTCGGACAGCAGCATCGGACCGGACTTGCGCACCACCTCGATGAAAAGCTTGAGGTTCACGCGCGCGAGCGCCCGCAGCTTCGGGATGAAGACCGTCCGGTCCATGCGGATGAACGCGAGGAAAGCCGCGAACTCGACGAGCCGCGCGATCACCGTCGCGATGGCCGCTCCGTTCACGCCGAGCCGAGGCGCCCCGAGCGAACCGTAGATCAGCAGCCAGTTGAAGAAGGTGTTGACCAGGGTCGCCGCCACGGAGATGTACAGCGGAGGGCGGGCCCTTCCGATCTCGCGCAGCCCGGTCGCGATCGAGGTGGAAACGGCCATCGGAATCCAGGCGATGGACACGATGCGCAGGTAGCCGGCCGCCTCGCGGATGATCTCGGGCCCCTGCGGATTACCGCCCAGCATGAGGGCGACCATGCGCTCGGGAATGGCGAGCGTCAGGAAGAGCCAGATCCCGGAAACGGCCAGCGAGGCCGCCAGCTTGAAGCGGTAAGCCTGGCGCATCCCCTCTTCGTCGCCCGAGCCCTTGAACTGCGACAGGTAGATGCCGCCCGCGCCGCACAGGGTGAACAGCACGACGAAGTAGACGAAGTTCACCTGGTTGGCAACGTTGACCGCGGCCATGCGCGCGTCGCCCAAGCCGGCCACCATGAAGTTGTCCACGAGGGACACGAGGCTCATGACGGCCTGCTGGAGCATCACCGGGACGGCGACGCCGAGCGCGGTTCGGTAGAACGACCAGGGGCCGAGGAGCGGAATCCGGTTACGCGCCATCACGGATGCCTAGTTCCGTCCGAAGCGGGCCATGAACCCGGGGATATCCGTGTAGTTGCTTTCCGCGACGAGAGCTCCGTCGCGGTAGTAGCGGACGTAGGGCACCTCGCGGTTCCCGAGGAAGTCTTCCTTCCAGTTCATGAATTCGTCGAAAAACGGCTCCGTGTCGTACTCGACCCAGAACACGGCCGGGTCGTCCGGAGCGGCAAGGCCTTCGAGCTTGCGTCGCAGATGGATCCACTGCGGACACCAACCCTGGGTCAGCACGACGGCCACGCGCGGCGCGGCGCCGAGGATATCCTTCCCGAATTCACCCGCGGCGATGGCCGCCAGGCACTGATCCTTCGAAAGCTTCGTCATGGACGCAAGGATATCGACGCGCGCACGTTTGGCCAATGGGGACGGAGCCGGCGCTCTGGCTTTTCGGATCAAGCCGCCTTGTGGACAGGGCCCTTGGTGACAGTGATGGGCCATTGGGGACAGGGACGGTCCGCGCCAAAAATCTTGTCCGATGCTGACCCGAGCGTCCTCATGGGGTATGCTTCCGCCATCATGAGCAAGTTCCACGGCGCCCGGTGCGCATCGTTCGCGTTGGTATCAGTGATGACGCTGCTCGCACCCAGCCTCGCCCCGGCCCAGGAATCGCCGTCCGCATCGGCCGCGCTACCATCCGCGGAGGACCCCGGGACAAGCGCCCCGATCCTCACGCTCGCGACGGGACCCGTGCTGGTCGTCGGCTACATGGACGAGCTCGTCTACCGCGACTCGAAGACGACCGAGCTGCTCTCGAAGCTCCGCTGGCAGCTCATGCCCGCCGCGGGCCTCAGGCTCGACGCGGTCCTGAGCCCCCGCTGGAAGGCGCCGGTATCTTTCGCTCTCTCTGTCACGACACTGTTTCCTACGATCACGGGGACCATGGTGGACGAGGACTGGGATACCGGCACCCTGGTCTACGGACGCTCGGAGCATCAGGCGCAGCTGGCTCGGGCGATCGACGCCGCGCTGCTCGCGTCGTGGAGCTGGCCAAGCCTTGGATTGAGGCTCGGCGCCGGCGCGGCCGTTTCGGATCTATCGTGGGAAGGATGGGACGGTTCCGCGGTCTACGAATACTCGACCTACACCAGCACTCCCGCATTCTTCGGGATCGTCATCGCCTACCGGGCGCTCAGGCTCGGCCCCGCCCTCGCGGCGGACTGGGAGCGCTCGCTTGGCGGGTTCGATTTCCGGATCGGTATCGAACTTCGCTACCACGCACTCCAGTGGGGCGTGGACTCCCACCTCGCACGAAATCCGGACGTAACTTTTTTCGACGTCATGGCGGGTGGCTTCGCGCTCAATCCATCCGTTTCCGCCTCGCGCGAGCTCGCGCCCGGACTCACGACGAGCGTCCACGCCGCCGCTTCCGTCGAGCGCTGGGCGCGCGGAGACGACTACGCGATCGAGGACGACGGGACGATCACGCTCTACGAGGGCATAGCGGGCCAGGAATTCACAGCCTTCTCCCTCTCATTCCTGGTAAAGGTCGAGCGATGAGCCGGCTCCGCGGCCCGATACGGGTGCTCTCGATCGACGGAGGCGGCATACGCGGCTATGCGCCCGCCCTGGTGCTGGCCGACCTCGAGCGGCGGCGGCAGAAGCTGGGGAAATCCGGGAGCCTCGCCTCGCGCTTCGATCTGGTCGCGGGAACCTCGACGGGTGCGCTCATCGCCCTGGCCCTGCAGGCCCAGTCCGGCGAGCCGGGTTCCGGGAGGGCCATCGGAAGCGCGCGGGGCGCCGGCTCGGTTTTCGGGCGGCCGGCTTTCGGCGCGCCGCGGCGCTTCACCTGCTCCCAAATCGCCGAGCTGTACGAACGCCGCGGAGGGGAGCTCTTCCCCCGGCATCGGCACGAGAGCATCGGCCTCGTGCGGCAGGCCCTCTCCTCGAAGTACGACGCCGAGCCCCTCGAGCGCTTCCTCCGGGAAACCCTCGGCGAGACGAGGCTCTCGCAGGCCGCGGGTCCCGTCCTCGTGACCGCTTACGATCCGGAGCGCGACGAGTCGCTCGTCATGAAGAACCTCGGCGACGGCCCCGACTTCCTCGCCCGCGACGCCGCCCGCGCCTCGAGCGCGGCCCCCACCTACTTCCCCGCCGCCCGGATCCGGGAATTGCCGCCTCCGGGCGCTCCGGAGCTCGCCGCGGGTCAAGTCCGGATGCGAACGCTCGTCGACGGCGGACTTTTCGCCAACAACCCGGCCATGTGCGCCTGGGTGGAGGCGCGCAAGCTCAGGCCGGACGCGCGCCGCTTCCTCGTCGTCTCGCTCGGCACGGGCGGCGCCGTCAGGGCGTGGAACATCGGCAAGCTCGCGCGCTGGGGCTACCTGGACTGGATCGACCCCGGCAAGGGCTCTCCGCTCCTGGCCATGATGGGCCGCGCCCAGTCGGAATCGGTCGACTGGATGCTCGCGCACCTGCCGGGCATCGACTACGTGCGGCTCGATCCGAACCTTTCGGCGGAAACCTCGGCCATCGACGATGCCTCGCCCGCAAACCTGGCCAGGCTGCGGACCGCCGCCCTCGACCTCATCGCCGACAACGAAGCCCTGCTCGAGGATTTGGCCGAGAAGCTCTAGCGCGCGTCGCGGCGAGTCACCCTACCCTCGGTCCCGGAGCCGCGTCCCCCCGGTCGCCGGTGGCGTTCGCCGGCCTTTTCCGGCTCGAGCCCGCGATCGTGTCCTGCAAAGTGCCCATCGGGCAGACGACGCACCAGGCGCGCGGCCTGAAGAGGAGGCCGAGCAAGAGCCCGCCGGCCAGGCTGGCGACGCAGAGCCCCCAGAAGATCCGTCCCGCCGCCGCGAACGCCGGGTGGCCCTCGAGACCGGACAGGGCGCGGACCAGGCTGCCAGCGACACAGAACATCATGAAACCACAGAGCCCGCGCCGGAGGGAAAGATCCGTGAAGACCCGCGGCAAGGTCTTGCCGCGGGTGAAGGGCTTGAGCGCGAAGCCCAGGGCGCGCCCCCGGGGACAGACCCCGTTGCAGAAGGCGCGTTGTCGCGCCATCCCCAGGCGGGCGAGCACGGACAGTGCGACGGCCGTCGCCATCAGGCCAGCGAGCGCGAGCCCCACCACCGGGTAAAACCAGCCGCCGACCGCGACGGCGAACACGAAGAGCAAGGCGAGGGTGTCGAGGACACGCCGAGTCCGGAGTGGCTGCATGTCGTGATAATATAGGTTTTTCTCTATCTACGACAAGGCCGCCGGTCTCCCGGCGGCCGTGGCGTCACAATCGGCCTAAGGCGCCTTATCAGTCCTCGGTCGGCTCCAGCTTCCCCCTGGAAAATTCCCAGTGCTCGGGGGCGCTCCACAGCGCGGAGAGCGTCAGCTCCTTGGTGAAGACGAGCTCCTTCGGCAGGCGGTCGTAGAGTTTCATGAAGAGCTCTTCGTGCGAAAGGAGCTCCGCCATCCACTGGTCGCGGTCGACGGCCATCAGCTCCTTGAAGCGGGACTCGGGGAAGTCCTCGAGCCCCTTCCAGCTCAAGTCCTGGTAGCGCGGCATCCAGCCGATGGGGCTCTCGATGGCCTTGGCGTGGTTGTTCGCGCGCTCGACGATCCATTTGAGCACGCGGATGTTCTCGCCGAAGCCGGGCCACAGGAAGTTGCCGTCCTTGTCCTTGCGGAACCAGTTGACGCCGAAGATGCGCGGCGTGTTCTCGATGTTCCGCCCGAAGCGCAGCCAGTAGTTGAAGTAGGCGCCCATGTGGTAGCCGCAGAAGGGCAGCATGGCGAAGGGATCGCGCCGCACCAGACCCACCGCGCTCTGGGCGGCCGCGGTCGTCTCCGAGCCCATGGTGGCGGCGAGGTACACGCCGTAGGTCCAGTTGAAGGACTGGTAGACGAGCGGCATCATGGTCGAGCGGCGGCCGCCGAAGACGAAGGCCTTGATCGGCACGCCGGCCGGATCCTGCCAGCGCGGATCGATGGCGGGGTTCTGGCCCGCGGGCGCCGTGAAGCGAGCGTTCGGGTGGGCCGCGGGCGTCTTGGCCTCGGGAGTCCAAGGGCGGCCCTGCCAGTCGATGAGGCCCGCCGGGGCCTCTTTCGTCATGCCTTCCCACCAGACGTCGCCGTCGGGCGTCATCGCGCAGTTCGTGAAGATGGTGTTGGCGCGGATGGACGACATGGCGTTCGGATTGGATTTCTCCGAGGTGCCCGGCGCGACGCCGAAGTAGCCCGCCTCGGGGTTGATGGCCCTGAGCGTACCGTCGTCGGCGGGCTTGATCCACGCGATGTCGTCGCCGACCGTGGTCACCTTCCAGCCCTCGAACGATCCGGGCGGGATCAGCATGGCGAAGTTGGTCTTGCCGCAGGCGCTCGGGAAGGCCGCGGTCACATAGGTCTTCTCGCCCTCGGGCGACTCGACACCGAGTATCAGCATGTGCTCGGCGAGCCAGCCGTGGTCGCGCGCCATGACGCTGGCGATGCGGAGCGCGAAGCACTTCTTTCCGAGCAGTGCGTTACCGCCGTAACCCGATCCGTAGGACCAGATGGAACGTTCCTCGGGGAAATGGACTATGTACTTGTTGTCCTTGTCGCATGGCCAGGGAACGTCTTTCTGCCCTTGATCCAGCGGCGCGCCGACGGAGTGCATGCAGGGCACGAATTCTGCGTCCGAATTCATGGCCTCGACGACCTGCCTGCCCATTCGCGTCATGATGCGCATGTTCGCGACGACGTAGCCGGAGTCCGTTATCTCGACGCCGAATTTGGAGAGGGGAGATCCGAGCGGTCCCATGCAGAACGGGATGACGTACAGGGTTCGGCCGCGCATGCAGCCGTCGAAGAGCCTGTGGAGGATAGCCTTCATCGCTTTCGGGTCCATCCAGTTGTTGGTGGGCCCCGCGTCGACCTTGGTCTTCGAGCAGATGAAGGTGCGGTCCTCGACGCGCGCCACGTCGGCGGGGTCGGAGCGCGACAGGAAACTGTTCGGCCGTTTCTCTGGATTCAACCGGATGAAGGTGCCCGACTCGACAAGCCCCTCGCAGATGGCGCGGTACTCGCCATCGGAACCGTCGCACCAGTGGACGCGATCGGGCTTGGTCAGCGCCACCATCTCGGCCACCCATTTCTTCATCTTCTCGTGCTTCACCCACACGGGCGTTTCCATGCGCGTCTCTCCTTTTTCGCCGCATGATGATCGGGACCATATAGTGATACGGCCATTTTCCGGTTCCGTGTTGCGAAAACGGAATGCCATCGATGGCGAGACCGGCCTTGCGGAGCGCTCGGACGCGACGACATATCGGCGGCCCGGGCGGCGCGAAGCCCGGCCGGAAACCGTCGCCGCCAGTCTTGAAATGGAGCCCGTCTCGACTAGACTAATGGTTTGCGGACATTCCCGCAGAAGGAGTTCAAATGAAGCGTATTCTCCTCGCCTTGATCGTCGCCGCGATCGTACTTCCCGCCGCCTCGGCGCTCGACCTCGGAGACTTCCCCCTCGGCTCTTGGTTCGACCCGAACTGGAACGCCATCTGGGAATTCTCTTCCGGCAATATCCGCATCCTGCTCGCGGACGGAACGGTCAAGGCCGATTTCGACGCGCTCACGGTCCAGAACTGGAAGTTCGGCGCCGGCGCCGACGGCCCCTACGTCGAATTCGACTGCGAAGCCACCGGCAAGCACTACAAGATCTCGAAGCCCCTCCTCAAAGCCCAGGTCGTGCTCGAGATCATGCGCCCGGACGAACCGGATTACCGCGTGGAGATGCCGAAGCGCTGATAGCGCCGACAGCTGACGGAAAGGCCGCCCCGAACGGGACGGCCTTTTTTTGCCTGGATCCGACGCCCGGCGCGCGGCCTCGCGGAGGTCCGGGCCTGTCGAGAGGGAATCTCAGCGGGTTTCGGAGCGCCAGAGGGCCCAGAGGCCGCTCGCGATGACCAGGTCGGTCGACAAGGTGAGCGCCCAGGTCCAGAAATTCGGCGAGAAGCGGATTCCGTCGTTCCGGAAGCTGATGGCCTGGTAGACCTCGGTGTACCCCACGCGCGCCAGCCAGAGGATCAGGATGACCATGAGCACGGTGGCGCTGGTGCGGTCGGGGATGCGGAGGAAGACGTCCGCGAGCAGGAAGAGGCCGCAGAGGATCTCCACCACGCCGAACACCACCTCGACGGTCGTATGGCCGCGGGAAAAGCCGAAGAAACTTTCTCCGGCGGACGGCAGGACCCCGGTCAAACCGAGTACCACGAAAAAGATGCCCAATGCGAAACGCTGGAATCCGACGGCAGAAACGCCTTTGGCCATGTATCGCCTCCCTGGAAAGGAATTTAACTTCAGTATACGCCGGAAACGGCCCGGCGTCCCGCGCGGGTCAGGCGCCCGCCGTGCGCGGCCGCTGGACCGAGCCCGCTTCCCCCTAGGAGTGAAGGGCGGCCCCGGAAGGCCGCCCCGATTCAAGACTCCGCTTCCGGGCCGCTACGCGCGGCCGGCGATTCGCGCGTTCACCACCTCGAGCACCTCGGGAAGGTCCATGCCGATATCCTTGAGGTGCTCGGGCCTCGGGCAGCCGTCCATGGTCCAGCCGCGGCGCTTGAACACCGCGTCGAGCAGCGACTCGTACTGTTTGGTCCGGTACTCGCGGGTGATGCGCATGCGTTCGGCGACGCTCTTGCCCGCGGGGTCGACGCCGATCTTCTCCTTCATCTGCTTGTCGTAGCGCTCCTCGCGCGCGAGGTACTCGTCCTCGAGCACGGGACCCATGGCGCGGTAGGGCGGCCAGTCGTCCTCGCGGCGGCCCTTGCCCATGCGCACGTTGAAGGCGCGCTGGAAGTTGTACACGCGCTCGCTCTGCCGGATCAGGCCGGGCGGGTCGAGCTTCTCGCCGGTGATGGCGGTGTACATGTCGCAGTAGTTCTGCACATGCTCGGGCACCTTGTTCGGTTCCGGGTGCTTGGCGTTGTCCGCAGGTTCCACGTCGTTCCAGGGCAGCTTGCACAGGCCCTGGAGGCCGAACCAGGTGCGGAACATGGGGAAGTAATGGAGCGCCTCGGCCTTGTTCTCGAAGGTCGGGATCCGGTTGTTCACCATGTCCATGAAGATGAGCCAGGCTTCGTCGTGCTGGGGGCCCTTGTTGGTCATGTAGTAGCCGCCCTGCTGCGCGAGCGACTCCTTCGAGATGTACTCCGACTGCTCGAGACCCTTGCCGTGGAGCGCTATGTCCTTCATGAGCTGCGGGTCGGCGCCGTACTCCTTCGAGAAGTATCCGGCCAGGAATTTGACGCCCTTGCCGGCCAGAGTGCCGAAGCGCTCGCCACGCGACATGGAGTGGAGCACCTCGCAGGCGCCCTTCCAGTTCCCCCAGGAAAGGTCTATGCCGTCGGTGCGCTCGCGGTTCAGCACGCCGAGTTCCTGGCACTCCATGAGGAAGCTGGTGATGGTGCCGAAGCTGATGGTGTCGACGCCGTAGGTGTCGCAGTAGAAGTTGATCTCGAGGACGCCCTCCGGGTCGAAGACGCCGAGGTTGGACCCGCAGCCCGCGGCAGTCTCGTACTCGGGCCCGTCGACGCAGACCTTGTGGCCCTTGTACGGGCCGGTCTTGAGCTCGAAGCCGTCGACCGCGTGGGCGCACGCCATCGTGCAGCCGAACCAGCAGCCGTCCGGCAGGCCCTGGGTGAAGTACTTCTCCCAGACCCAGCTCGCGAGCTCGTTGCCCTTCTCGTGGCGGCCGTACTTGTGGTTGTTGGTCGGCAGGAGGTCGTAGTCGTTCATGACCTCCATGAGGTGCGCGGTGCCCTGCCTGCGCATCTTGCACTGCTTGTCGTCGTTCTTGATGATCTCGCGGTGCAGCTTGAGGCCGGTGCGCTGCACGAGGGCCGGGTCGGCGGCCTTGTTCGAGTCCTGCACGACGCCCTTGTAGCGCACGACGAGCGCCTTGATCCGCTTGTCGCGGAGCACGGTGCCGATGCCGCCGCGGCCCGCCTGCTTGACGCGCACGCCGCCGCGCCGCTTGTCCCAGAGGCTGAAGTTGAGGAGCCCGATGAAGGAGTGCTCGGCGGCCGAGCCCGCGCTGACCACCGACACGTTCTGGCGCTCGGCCTCGTTCGCGGCGAAGGCTACAGTCAGCTGTTCGGCAAGTACGTGCGTGTCGACGCCGAGGGCGGCCGGCGCCTCGAACAGCTGGACCGTGCCCTCGTTCGAGTCGAAGAAGAGCACCACGTCCTTCGCGGCCTTACCCTGCAGCTCGAGGGCGTCCCAGCCGCCGAACTTGAAGTAGGGGCCGAAGTAGCCGCCGACGTTCGAGTCGATCGGGATGCCGGTAAGCGGCGAGATCGACACCACGAGGCTCTTGCCCGAGCCGGGGTAGTTGGTGTTGCCGCAGATCGGCCCCATGCCGATGACGATCTCGTTCTCCGGATCGTTCCATTTCGTGGTCGGCTTGACGGCGTCCCAAAGAAGCTTGAGGCCGAAGCCCTTGCCGCCGGTGAAGCGCTTCTTCATGTCCTCGGAGACCGGCTTTTCGGTCGCCTTCCCCGAGCCGACGTCGACGTGCATGGTGCGCATCGCGTAACCGCGCTCGATTTTCCGCGGCTCGAAGCGGGACTCGGACAGCAGCTTGAAATCTTCCCTCTTCACGCTCATGACGCCGCCCCTTCTTCCTTCCTGACGATCTCGAGCGCCTGCTTCGGGCATTCCTTGGCGCAGGCTCCGCAGGCGACGCACTTGAACGTAGTCGAGTCGCCGGGGTAATAGCGCATGGCGCCGATCGGGCAGACCGCCACGCAGGCCAGGCAACCGACGCACAGCTTTTTGTCGATCATGACGACGCCGGCGGCGCTCACGCGGATTGCCTGGACGGGGCACTCGGCCACGCACTTGCGGCATTCCTGGTCGCAGGCGATCAGGTGGAACTCATTGTTACCGCGGTCGAGCACCTGGATGGCGGAGCGGGCCGGGTTGTCTTCCTTGAAGTACAGGCGGCTGCATACGGACGTACAGGTCATGCAACCGACGCATTTGGAATCGTCGGTCTTGAGGTACTTGATCACGATGGGGCATCCTCCTCGCTCGGTCGCGAACCGGGAACGCGGTCGTCCGGCGGGGCGCGGACCTGTCCGCCTCGCGCCGGAAGCGCGTTCCTGTCGATCAGCTATCGGGGTGGAGCCAGTATAGGGGAGGTTCCGCAAAGCGGCAACGCGGAATCGGCGCTGACTGCGGTCCGACGCCGCGCTTCAGGCGAAGCGCACGCGCACGGTGACTCCTCCGTTTGAACTGACCGTTTCGACCCCTCCCAGCTGCGCCACCAGGCTCGCCACGAGGTGTCGGCCGATTCCACCCTCACGGCCGGAAGCTCCGCTCATTCCGACGCCGTCGTCCGCGACCTCGAGCTCCAGGACGCCATCCCGCTCCCGGCGTATGCCCACGCGGATCGATCCCTGGCGTCCCGACGGGAAGGCGTGCTTGAGCGCGTTGGTGACCAGCTCGTTGACCACAAGCCCGCAGGGTATCGCTTTCTCAAGCGGCAGGCGTACCTCCCCCGGAACGAGGTCGAGCGCCGCCTGTCCGGTGACGCCGACCGTGGCCTGGAGCCCCTCGAGGATCCGGCCGAGATAGGAATCCATCGAGATGTCCGCGAAGCTTCCGCTCTGGTACAGATCCTCGTGGACGTACGCCATGGTCTGGATTCGGTCCTGGCAGACCGCGAACGATTCGCGGGCGCGCTCGTCATCGAGCTCGGAAGCCTGTATCGAAAGGATGCTCGAGATCACCTGGAGATTGTTCTTCACGCGATGATGCACCTCGCGGAGCAGGACCTCCTTTTCCTCGAGGCTGCGATTCAGCGAGGCGAAGCTTTCCTCGAGGCGTCGCTCGAGGTCGACGAAAGAGCTGGCCAGGCTGCCGATTTCGTCCGGTCGCCGCGCGAGGCCCTCGACCGCGGCCGCGGCGCCGGTCTCGCCCGGCACGAGTTTCGCGGCGGTCGCGGAGAATAGCAGGATGGGACCGACGAACCGGTCGGCTACGGCCCACGCGGAGGCGACCACGCCGACCAGGGCGAACGCGAGGAGGATGAGGTTCTGGCGGTCGGCGAGTTCGAGGGGCGCCATGAACGACGTTTCCGAAAGGGCGACGAGGATGGTCCAGACGCTTCCCGCCGTTTCGATCTCGGCGCAAGAGCCCAGGTAGCCCGAAGCGCCGGATTCGAAGCGCGAGACGCCGCGCGCCGACGGCTCGTCCGCGGCGATGGCGCAGGCGCGGGCCAGATCCGCCACCAGGGTGCTCGGGCTATCGACGGCGAGGATACGCTCGGCCGAATCGCCAGAGCCCCGGAGGGTCGGCGATCCATCCGTCACCGCCAGGAGGAATCCCGCGTCGTCGGCGATGGCCACGCAACCGTCCACGCCCCCTCCCACGCCGCCGATCAGTCCGCCCAGCCCGTCCAGCGCGAGGTCGACGGTCGCGACGCCGACGAACTCACCCCCGGAACATACCGGCACGCTCGCCGCGATGGCGAAGCTGCCGTCGGAAACCAGGGCGTACGGCTCCGACCAGGCCGTCCGTCCGGCTGCCACCGCGCGTTGGTACCATGGACGCTTCCGTGGATCGTAGGCGGGAATCGAACGGGCCAGCTCGGTCCGGTTCCCCTGGGCATCCGATTCCCAGAGCTCGAGGGCGCCCGCGGAAAGCGCTCCGGCCCGCCCCACGCGGAGCGTGCCGTCGGCGAGCCGCTGGCTTTCGACATACTCCCCGTCGGAGAATCCGACGCTGACGAGGTTGATCTCCGGGAACAACGCGAGCATCGCCCGCAGCGAAGCGCCCAGCCGATCCATCGCCGCGCCGTCCCCGGCGGCGCCGCGCTGCAGGGGCGCCCAGGCCGCGACAGCCT
Source organism: Spirochaetota bacterium (assembly GCA_022703215.1). Taxonomy (GTDB): domain Bacteria; phylum Spirochaetota; class Spirochaetia; order Treponematales; family UBA12059; genus JAFGNN01. The sequence continues at coordinate 19,526 of JAKLEE010000001.1, forward strand.
CCCCGACGGCGAGCGGCCTGGCAAGGAAGTCCGTCACCCGTTCGGCCGCATGCGCCCCAATCTCCTCAGCAAGCTGCAACGCGGTCGCCCTCATGGCGTTGCGGCTGTTCATGATCGAAAGCGTCCATGAAACGCCGAGCGTCAGGGCGAACAGCGAGAGCATGGGGACGATGAGGGCGTAATGGAGCTTGGTGAAGCCGCGAGTCCGCCCGGCACGGCGCTTTCCTGGGTGCTGCATTCCAGTATCGTACAACACGATCACCCGGCGGTCGAGCGCCCGTGCTGGCTTTACCCCGGAACAGCGCTTCGGTATGGTAGAGGCGATGCGGAACCAAACAAGGGAACGGCTGGCGACAACCCGCGTCGGCATAGCTGGCGCAGGCGGGCTCGGATCGAACTGCGCTGTCGCGCTCGCCCGCGCCGGAGTCGGCCACCTGGTCGTGGCGGACTTCGACCTCGTGCAGAGGTCGAACCTCGACCGCCAGTACTACTTCGCCGACCAGATCGGCCGGCCGAAAGTCGAGGCGCTCCGCGACAACATCGGGCGGATCGACCCGGAGGTCCGCGTGGAGGCTGTAAGCCTGAGGCTCGACGCGGACAAGGCGGTCGCGACGTTCACGGGCTGCTCCGTGGTGGTGGAAGCCTTCGACGACGCGGCCGCCAAGGCCATGCTGATCGAGACCATCCTCGAGCGCCTTCCGGAAGCCGCGATAGTCGCGGCATCGGGGATAGCGGGCTGGGGCCGCGTCGAGGACCTGAGCGTGCGCCGCATGGGCAGGCTGATCCTCGTGGGCGACCTCGAGAGCGCCGTCTCGGACGAGCTGCCGCCGATGGCCCCGCGTGTCGGCGTCGCCGCGTGCATGGAAGCCGACCTGGTCCTCGAGCTGCTGCTCGGCGGTCCTTCGCCCAAGGGAGCGTGAGATGCGCGTCACCGTGAATTTCGAGCCGGAGGAAATTCCGGGGGATTCGATCAGCGTCGCCGACCTGCTGAAGATGCGGCGCTACTCGTTCCCGCTCATCATAGCGCGCATCGGCGGGCGGCTCGTGGAACGGACCGACTACGAAACCACCTTCGTCCGCGAAGGCGACGAGGTGGAGCTCTACCATCTGGTATCCGGGGGATAGCCGGGTTACGCCCTTTCGTAGCTCGCGTCGATCTCCACGCACTTGCCGATGGTGCCGCAGACGGGACAGGTCTTTCCCTCCGCAACGATCCGCTCGTAGTCGGCCTGGCTCGCGGTGCCCCGGATGGTGAACTTCACCGTCAGCTTCGCGATGCGACGGGGATTGGCGGCCATCTCCTTGACGAGCTCGAAGTCGATGCCGCCGAGCGCGATGCCGTTATCGCGCGCGTAGAGCGACATGACGGTGGTCGCGCAGGTCCCCAGCGAGACCGCGCAGAGATCGGTCGGGCTGAAGGTCGACCCGTCGCCCCGATTGTCCTTCGGCGCTACCGTGCGGATGACCGAGCCCGACTCGTGGACGAGCTCTACCGTGGTCGGGTTGATCAAGCGACCCTTCATGTGTACGGCCATGCCTGCCTCCTGCGACGCGGATGACCCCGGACGGACCGGAGCCGTTCGAATATACCACGGGGCGGGAAACCGCCGCCGGGCGTCAGCCTGCGACGACCTCGTCGACGCGGCGGTCGCGCGGATCCATCGGCACGGCGGCCACGAGCTGTTCCTCGAGGCAGACACCGACGACCGAGACCGCGCCGGGTCCGGGCCCCAGGGCCTGGAGCGAGGCGAGGAAACGGTCGTAATAGCCCTTGCCCCGTCCGAGCCGCGCGCCCGAGCGGTCGAAAGCCAGACCCGGCGCCACGACCAGGGTCGGTCCCGCCGCGAGCTCCTCGAGTCCGAACGGCCGCGTGTCGACGGGAGGAACGGGAATGTCGAAACGGTCCCGCGGCCAGTCACGCCAATCCCGGCCGAGCGGCACGAACGCGAGCTCGTCGCCTTCGATCCTCGGCACGCCCACGATCTTGCCGTCTGAAAGCGCCGACTCGACGAGGGGGACCGTATCGATTTCGCGCGGCATCGGCAGGAAGGCGAGCACCACCCTGGCGTTCCGATACGTCGCGAAGCCGGATAGGACCGCGCCGATCGCGCGCCCCGCTTCCCCAAAGCGCGAAACGGGCAGCGATTCCAGCTTCGCCCGTATCGTGCGCCGCAACGCCCGCTTGTCCGTCTGGTCCATCATTCCAAAATGCCGCCCGTTCGGTACCGGGGTCAAGGGCGCTTCAGCCCCCACTCCGCGCCCGCGCGCAAGTATCAGGCGCCCGGCAGTTCATCCGGATTTTCGGCCCGGCGGTGCTCCGCGGCACCCGCCGCGGCCCCCGCCTCGGCTTCGCCCGAATACGCCGGAAGGCGCGCGGTGAAGACCGTCCGCCCCGGACGGCTTTCGAACTCGAGCGTTCCCCCGTGCGACTCGATGATGCGCCGGCAGATGTCGAGGCCGAGCCCGAGTCCCAGGCCCTCGGATTTCGTCGTGAAGAACGGTTCGAACACCCGGGGCCGGACTTCCTCCGGGATGCCCTTGCCCGTGTCCTCGATCAAAACGAGGGCGGAGGATCCTTCGCGGAGGGTGCGGACGGTCAGCCGGCCCGCTCCGTCCATGGCGTCGATCGCGTTGTTGGCCAGGTTGATCCAGACCTGGTCGAGCTCGTCAGGACGGCCGTAGACCCGCACGTCGGTCCCGTAATCGCGCTCGACCTCGATCCCGCGTTTCAGCCGGTTGTTGAGCAGGGTCAGCACGGTCTCGAGGTCGGAAGGCAGATCCACCCTGACGGACTTGCCCCGCTCTTCCTGGCGCGAATAGGTCCGGAGGGCGTTGACGGTCCAGGCCGCCCTTTCCGCCGCCTGCACGACGACCCGCCCCGACCGGACCGCGCCGACGAGCGCGCAGGCGGTTTCGACCAGGTCGACCGCGCGCGGACGGGCAGCTATCTTGCCGACCAGGGGCTCGTCGGGATCGTGCACGCCGAGTTCCTGGAGGCCGTCGGCCAGCACGGAGGGCCCCGGGCTACCCGCGGCTTCGAACGCGGCCCGCATCTTCTTGAGCGCCGAGCGCCGGCCCGAGAACCCGGGATCCGGCGTCTCGGCAAAGCCACGCCGGAGGAGCTCCTCCAGCAGGGCCAAGTCCTCCGGGGACAGCGAGGCCATCAAGGCGGGCAGGGCGGCGAGGTGGACAGGCAAGGTTCCCGCCAGGAACTCGGCGCTCGAGCGGAGCGCGCCGAGCGGGGTGTTGAGCTCGTGCGCCGTGCCGGCCGCCAGGCGCCCGAGTGCCGCCATCTTCTCGGAGAAGACCAGCCGGTCCCGGGTGGCGGTCAATTCCTCGACTGCGCGTGAAAGCTCGAGGTTCGCGGCCCCGAGGCGCAGGTTGGCCTTCTCGAGCTCGGCGGTCCGTTCCGAGACTCTGGCCTCGAGCCCGGCGTTGAGCGCACGCACCTCCTCGTCCATGCGGCGGAGCTCCGCCAGGGCGTCCCGGATCCGGGCGCTCTTCTCGACGAAGGCGCTGGCCAGGGCGAAGACTTCCCTGAAGTCGGTGTCGACGGCGGCAAGGGCGACCGGATCCTGCCGGTCGGGATCCCAGACCGCGACGAGCGCCGACAGCCGTTCGAGCGGACGGAGGAAGCGGTTTCGCATGCGCGACGAACGTATCACGGCGCCGAACAGGAAGAGCGCGGCCATCGACGAGCCGAGTACGGGAAACGCCGCGAGGAGCCTGTCGAGTTCGGCGCGCGGCGTGAACACGACAACCCGGTCGCGCAGCAAGGGACTCTCGGCCTCCCCGACCATCCACCGTTCGCCGTCGGCGACCGTCTCCGCGCCGAGCCGTTCGGGCAGGATGTCGATGCCGATGCCGGCGCGGGTGGACGTGAGCACGCGCCCGTCAGGAGCCACGATCAGGATGACCGAACCCGCGTACTCCGCGATGCGCGCGAGCTCCCTGGTGATGGCGTCGACCTCGAGGCGGCCCAGCAACCAGGATTCGCCCGTCCTCCACGCGAAATAGACGCTGGGCCGCTCGTCCTCCACGCCGCGCACTATGCCCGAGCTGGCCAGTTCCCCTTCGTCGGCCTCGATGAGCAAGCCGCCCGCGACGCTCGAGCCGAGGTCGAAACCCGGAAAAACCGCGGAGCCCGGGGAGGAGCGCAGGACGCGGCGCACGACCAGGCCTGGCCCGACTTCGTACAGGTCCGAAAAATCCTCGAAGTACGCCGCGGCCTCGCGGGCCGCGGGATCGGCCGCGAGCACCCCGAAGCGGCTCGCCGCCCGCTCGAGGAACACGTTGACGAGGGCGCTCGCCTTCCGGGCCTCGGCGGCCCGGTCCCGCCGGTAATGCGCCTCGATCCGGCCCGCGGCCAGCGCTAGAGCCGCGGCCATCATGACCAGGGTGACGGCGAGGGTCGTCGCCTCCACAGCGAAGGCGAAACTCCGGAGGGTACGGCGCGTCATTCGAATTCCCGTCTCGGATCCTCGATCATGACGAGCGGCGTATTGGAGTCGCCGAAGCGGTCGAACACGGAAACGCCGAAGCTGGTCGGTACTTCGCCGCGCCCGAGTATCCAGCGCTTGAACTCGGCGGGAGTGCGCGCGCCCGAGTCCCAGGCCGCGGCCAGGGTCTCGAGCCCCGCGTACACGTTCAGGCTGATGAAGGTGGGCACGTATCCGAAGCGGGCCTCGAAGCGTTCGATGTAGCCGTCGACCCGCGGATCCTGTCCCTTGGCCGGGTAATGCGAGGGAAGCGTGGAGCGCTCCAGGGCCGGCCCCGCGGAAGCCGCGAGGGCGGGCGTCTTGAGCCAGGGCGTGAAGACGATGCGGACCGAAGGGTTGATCGAGGCGGCCAGCTGCGCGAAGGTTCCCGCGGAGGCCTGGTATCCGCCGACCAGGATGTAGAGGACGTCGAACGGCTTCTCGAGCATCGCGGCGCGTGCGGCCTCGAGGTCGAGGGCGGACATGCGGATGTCGTGGAGCCGGAGGTTCTTGCCGGCGACCTCCGCCGAGAAGCTCCAGAACGCCGGCTCCGTGTAGGCGCCGTTGTCAAGGTCGCGGAGCACGAGCACCTCCGTCCCGGGCAAGGTCGAGACGTACTCCGCTACGCGCGCCTGCTCGTAGGCGAGGTCGGGGATGTTGCGCAGGATGAGATCGTCCTTGCCGCTCAGCGCGGTCGTCGCCGAGCCGGTCACCATCGCCAGGACCCCGTCCCTTCGCATCGACGGTTCGAGGCCGATGGCGCAGGTGGACGTGTGGCTGGTGACGAAGAACTCGTAGCCGTCCGCGCGCGCCCGCTCGTAGGCCATGAGCGCCTTTTCCGGCAACCAGGCGTCATCGTAGGGCTTCACCTCGATGTCGGATTTCCTGCCCGCCCTTGCGCGCTCCTCGAGGAAGAGCGTCGCGGCATTGGCCTCGCTGGCGCCCACGAGCGAACCGGATTCGAGCTTGGTGAGCAGCGCGATCCGCAGGACCGGTCCCGCGCACCCGGGAAGGGCCGCAATGAGGGTCAGCGAAAGGGCGGCGCCCGCCATGAGGGCGCTCGGTCGCCGGCGCCGGCCACGATGGGTATCCTCCATGGCTCGCCTCCAAGCATTCACTCTAGGTCGGAGCCGCGCCGGACGCAAGGCGCGGGCCGGCCAGATCCGCGCGTCCGTTTCCTCCGCGCGTCCGGCTCCCGGTGTGTGGCCTAAGCTCTGTACCCGTCGGACTGTCGGGTCGGCGCCTTACCGGGCGCGGGCGCGCCGATCCGGGCCGCCCCGCCCCAGAGGTCCCTCGATGGAGGCGCCGCCGCCGCTCGACGGCTTGATCCGGTAGCGGCGCCGCTCGGCGGGGAACGCGGCGGCGAAGGCGCGGAGCTCGAAGGCCTCCGGACCCATCAGCAGGTCCGGGTCGTGGCCGAGCTCGGTCTCGGACGTCTCGCCCTCGGCGAGCGCGCGCCCCCAGGCGCCATTGAAGCGGACCAGGTCAAGGATGACGGGAAGCACCTTCCGATATCGGGGCTCGTCGAAGCGCTCCGACAGGAAGCCGGCCTGCGCGTCCTCGATGGCCATCGGGCCCGTGATGGCGTCGAGACCGCCGCGCCCGTCAGCCCAGCCCGCGAAGTCGTCGAGGAAGGCCACGGGCTTCGCGCCGAGCGCCTTGAGGGCCCGGGCGAACCAGGCGACCGCCCTGCCTTTGATATAGAAGACGTCGAGCGCCTTCGCCAGTTGTTCCGCGTCGTCCAGATCCGCCGCCGGAAAGGTCGGGGTCGAAAGCACCCGGTACGGCGGTGCCGTCTCGCGCACCATGCCGAAGCCGTCTGCCTGGTCGAAAAGGAGGGTCCCCGGCAGCACGGACAGGCGGAACACGTCCAGATGGTTCGGCTCGAGCGCCATCACCCATTCGAGGCTCGCGCGGAAACCGGCCAGGTCGTCGCCGGGCAATCCGTAGATCAGGTCGATGCCGAAGACGGCTCCGGTCTCGTTGAGCAAGCCTACCTTGCGGATGAACAGCTCCGGGTCGAGCGCCCGGCCGACCAGCTTCGAAACCTCGGGACGGGCCGTCTGGAGGCCGATCTGCACGGAACACGCCAGCTCCGAGAAAAGTCGCGCCTGGGTCCGGTCCAGGAACTCCGCGCGCACCTCGATGACGTAGTGCAGGCCCGGGCCGCGCTCGCGCAGGAGCTTGAGCAGCCTGGCGGCCCGCTCGCGGTCGGCGTTGAAGGTCGGATCGAGCACGAGCGCCTGCCCTATCCCCGAGCGGACGAAGAGCTCGAGCTCGGCTTCGATCCGTTCCACCGAAAAGCGCCGTACTCCGCGATGCCCCCGCGACTCGTAGCAGAAGGCGCAGCCGAAGGGACAGCCCCGCGCCATTTCCCAGAGCGCGCCGCCGTAGGGCGCCGGGTCGAGCGTGCCGTCGAGCCAGGGCGAGGGAAGCTTCGCGAGGTCCTCCGGGGGCGCCCTGCGTGGCGCCGTCCGCGGCGCCGCCTCGTCCGGCACGAAAACGCCCGCTGCCACGGAAGCCGCCCCGCGCGCGAGCAGTTCGGCGATCGTCGCGACCCCGGCGCTTTCGCCTTCGCCGGCCACGATCGCGTCGAAGGGCGCCGCGGACAGCAGGCCCTCGGGATCGGCGGTCGCTTCCGCCCCGCCCGCGACCAGTCTGAGGCCGGGAGCGATCGAACGGAGTTCCCGCGCGCACGCGACGGCCAGGTCGCGGTTCCAGACATACACGGAGAAGCCCACCAGGTCCGGAGCGAGCGCGTGGATCCGCTTCGCCAGCTCCGGCCCCGTTTCCGTCACGTACGCGTCGACGAGGACGGGCTCGACCGTAGCGCGCGTCGCCTCCGCATGCCTGAGCGCGCTCGCGACGCAGGCGGCGCCGAGCGGCACATTCTGCGGCGATTTGGCGAGGTGGATCGACACGAGGACGACGCGATATCCGCGCTGGTCCGGGACGCTGCCTGGTTTCATGTGCCCTCGAGTATGGCGGGACTCGACTTCCCGCATCAATCACCGGAATTCCGTCTTTCCCCCTTGAGCATGACGCAACGTGAGGGTTTATGCTCCACGCATGAACTACCGAGTCAAGGAGCTGGCCGGGCTCGCGGGGGTCAGCGTGCGCACGTTGCACCACTACGACGCGATCGGCCTCCTCGCTCCCGCGCGGCGCAGTCCCTCAGGCTACCGTCTGTACGGTCCTGAGGACCTCCTGCGCCTCCAGCAGATCCTCTTCTACCGCGAGCTCGAAATGCCGCTCGAGGGGATAGCGCGGGAACTCGGGCGTCCCGACTTCGATCCTGAAGCCGCGCTCGTCGCGCACCGGGCACGGCTGGAGGAGAAGCTCGGGCGCCTGCGGAGGCTCGTAGCCACCATCGACACGACGCTCGCCCGACTGGGCGGCGGGGAGAGAGAATTGAAACCGGAAGAACTGTATGAAGGCTTCCCGAAGGAAACCGCGGAGCGCTGGGAGCGCGAAGCCGCCGAAAACTGGGGCGATACCGACGCGTACCGCGAGTCGCGGAAACGGGTCGCGCGCATGAGCAAGGAACGGTGGGCCGAGGTGAAAGCCGAGGGCGGGGCGGTGGACGAGGCCCTGGCCGACGCGATGCGGAGGGGCGTCGCGCCCGGCTCCGCCGAGGCGCTCGTCCTGGTCGAGCGCAAGGTGGCGCACCTCAGGAATTTCTACGAGCCGTCGCCCGAGCTGGTGAAAGGGCTCGGCGAGATGTACGTCCAGCACCCCGAATTCCGGGCGCACTACGAGAAGCAGGCGCCCGGGCTCGCTGAATACCTGCGGGACGCCATGGCGGCCTGGGCGGCCGGCCGAGCCTAGGCCTGGATTGAGGCCGGGGTCCGTGCCGCGGCCCCGGCACGGCGAATCAACCCTCGGCGGGACGCGAGGAGCGCAGGCGCTTCGTCTCGCCGCGGGTTTTCTTCGATTGGAGGCGGCGCTCCTTCGAGGCGCGGGTCGGCTTGGTGGCGACCCGCCGCTTCGGGCGCTTCGCCGCCTTGGCGATAGCCGCGACGAGGCGGCCCAGCGCCGCCTGCCGGTTGAGCTCGCGCGTGCGTTCGTCCTCGGCGGAAACGGCAAGCTCGCCATCCCCTACAAGACGGCCCGCCAGCCGCTCGAGGGCGTGCGCCCGCTCGGCGTCCGAAAGCCCTTCGACAAGGACGAGGCGCACGCGGGCCCTCGCCTTCGTGTCGCGCTTGTTCACGTTCTGGCCGCCGGGGCCGCCGGAGCGCGCGTAATCGAATTCGGCGTGTTCCCCGACCGAGCGCCTTATCAGCTCGAGATCCATTCCGGAAGCTCCCGGCGCAGCCCGCGCCATGCAGGACCGAGGTCCGTCCGTGGACGAGCTCGCGATCCTTTCGGTATATTGTGCCTACAAATGGAAACCAACATCGAACATCCCCAGATCGTCCGGGAGAACATTTCCGAGCTCGCCCGTCTCTTCTCCTCGGGCGACGCCGCCCTGGTCGAGGAGTTCCTCTACGGCCTCTTCACCCCGAGCGAGGCGGACGACTTCGCCAAGCGCTGGGCCCTGGTGAAGGAGCTCGCGCAGGGCGTGCCGCAACGGACCATCGCCGCCGAGCTCGGGCTCTCGCTCTGCAAGATCACCCGGGGCTCGCGCGAGCTCAAGGATCCGGACGGCGCCTTCCGGCGCATGCTCAAGCTGGCGGGAGTCGCCCTCGACAGGCGCGTCGCCGAGCGGACGGTCCAGAAGGCCTGAAGCGAGGCGACGCGAATCGCCCGCGCCGGGTGAAGGGAATCGACGGCACAGGGCAGGACCGGCATCCCGGTCCCGCCCCAAGTCTCAGCCGACGATCGAAGCCTTCAATACGACCACATCCTGCTTCGGAACGTCGCCGTGGGGCGGCCGCATGCCGGTCGGCACCTTGGCGATGGCGTCCACGACATCCATGCCCTCGACGATCTTGCCGAAGACCGCGTAGCCCCAGCCGGCGCCGACTGGCGACTTGTGGTCCAATCCGGCGTTGTCCACCAGGTTGATGAAGAACTGGCTGGTGGCGCTGTGCGGGTCGCTCGTGCGGGCCATCGAAAGCGTGCCGCGGAGGTTCTTGAGGCCGTTGGTCGCCTCGTTCCGGATGGGCTCGCCATTGTCCTTCTCGACCATGCCGGGGAGCATGCCGCCGCCCTGCACCACAAAGCCGGGGATGACCCGGTGGAAAATGGTACCGTCGTAGAAGCCCGAGCGGGCGTAATCGGCGAAGTTCTTCGCGGTAAGCGGTGCCTTCGCGTCGTCCAGCTCGATGAGCAGGTCGCCGAGGCTCGTCTCGAATTTCACGCGCGTATTGGCCATGCGCGCCTCCTTGTCGTCAAGGTTGTCCGGGAACTGGACCCGGCGCGTCCGAAGATACCCGTTTTCGGGCGCCCGGGGAAGCGGTCGGCCCGCCGTCCACCTCGCAAGCAGGCCCTGGGCCGGCCCCGCCTGGCTTCACTGCGCATCGTGCCGAGCTTTCCGGTGGTCGTTACCCTCGTCCTGACCGGAAAATTGACGCCGTCCGTCCGGACCGGTATCCTCGAGCGAGCTTCCGCCGACTTCCGGGCGGGCTCGAGGCGCGACGTCGGAGCGCCCGGGGAAGGAACCGGTACGTGAGGAAATTGATCGAAGCGCTTTCATCCCTGAAACTCGCCGCGGGACTCATCGTCTATCTCGCGATCGCGGGAATCGTCGCCACGCTCCTTCGGCCCGGCTCCGCGGGGCCGGCCGGCGCCGGGCTGCCGGGTCGATCCGCCGCCGCGGCCCTGCTGGTCATCCTTCCGCTCCTCCTCTTCCTGGCCAACCTCTCCACCTGCGCCGCTCGCCGCTTCCTGCGCCAGCTTCGCGCGAAGGGCCGGAAACGCTTCGGCCCCGACGTCCTCCACCTCGGCCTGGTCCTGCTCGTGGTCGGAGGGCTCTGGTCCTGGGTCGCCCGGGTGGAGCGCGTCGCGACGCTCGAACCAGGCGAAGGCGCCACGCTGCCGGACGGATCGACGCTCGTCGTCCGGGACCTGCGCTTCGAGGCGTACGACGACGGCCGCCCGCGCGAGTGGGTATCTGTCGTGGATCTGACCAAGGACGGCGCGACGCTGGTCGAGGCTTACGAGCTGCGCGTCAACGCGCCCCTGCGCCACGCCGGACTCACGTTCTTCCAGGCCTCCTTCATCGACGAATGGATCCTGACGCTCCGCGACGCCGCGGGAGCCGAGCTCAGGCTGGGCACCGGCGACGGGCTGGAATTCGGAACTTCGAACTGGACCTTCCTCGGCGTCGAGAACCCCGCAGGTCCGGAACCGGGGCGCGCCGCGGTGCGGGCATCGGACCCTGAGGGTGGCGTCATGACGCGGTTCGTCCGGGCCGGAGAACCGCTGGATGGTCTCGAAGTCGCGGGAATCAGCCGGATCAGGGCCACGGGGATCGGCGCCGTTTCCGATCCCGCCTACCCGCTCGCATTCGCCGCGCTCGCGCTCGTCGCCATCGGCACGGCGTGGACCTTCCTCGGCAAACTCAAGGAGGCCGCATGAGTCCCGGCGCCACTTTCGCGAACATCGCCTTCCTCACGCTCCTCGCCGCCGCCGCGATCCAGGCGCTCCGGCTGCTCCGCAAGGGCGCCGCGCCGGATCCCGTTTCGCATTGGCTGCTGCTCGCCGCGTCGACCCTGCTCGTCGCGGCGCTCGCGGTCCGTTCGTTCGCGATTTCCTTCGTCGCGCTCACCGGTACCTGGGAATCGCTCTCGTTCTGGGCGGCGGCCGTGGGCCTCGTGATCTTCGCCTGGCGCCTGCGGGGAAAGCCGGCGTTCCGGCCCGGCATCGCCTTCGGCGCGACGCTCGCGGCCATCGTCATGCTTTCGATCGCCTCCTCGCCGCTCATCCCGAAGGACGCGCTTCCCCCCATCCCGGCCCTCCGCTCCGCCTGGCTCCTCCTCCACGTCGGTTTCGCCTTCGTCGGCGAGGCCTTTTTCGTGGCGTCCTTCGTCGCGGCACTGCTCCTGCTCGCCGCGAAGGACGAGCGCCGCCGCGTCGAGCTCGACCGCGTCGTCTACACCGCGATCGCCATCGGCTACCCGATCTTCACGGCCGGCGCTCTGGTATTCGGGGCCATCTGGGCCGAGCGCGCCTGGGGCCGCTGGTGGAGCTGGGATCCGAAGGAGACCTGGGCCTTGGTGACCTGGCTCGTCTATTCGGCCTACCTGCACGTCCGGCTGGTCATGAAGCGGAAGGACTCGCTGCCGGCCGTCCTCGCCGTCGCGGGCTTCCTCTGCGCGCTTTTCACGTTCTTCGGGGTCAACTACCTGCTACCAGGGCTCCATTCCTACGGTTGATCGCCCCGGGCCCGCGCGTTCCCCGTGACGCTTTCGCCTCGCGAGCGCTGGCGGTCGGGCCCCCCGCCGCCTATCATTGAGGGAGGAAAGCCCGAGATCGAAGCCCATCGCGGGCGCGGCAGGGACGTTCAAGGATGAAAGTCAGGAAAGAACTGGTCCAGCTCGCCAGGAAAACGCTCCTCGAATCGGTGCCGCCCGACATGCACCACCGCCTGGCTCGGGAACTGTTCGAGGGTTACGACCTCCACGAGGCCACCGGATTCCCGGCCACGGTGCCGATCCCGCCCCAGGTATCGGCGCAGGTCATCGTCGACGACGCCCTGCGCCGCGACCGCTTCCTCGAACTCGTCGAGCTGTACGTGCGCCTCGAGAAGTCGGGCTTCATGGGCCGGAGCTACCCCATCCCGCAGCTTCGCGAGATCTTCCACCTGGTAGGGCTCGAGGGCTTCACCTGGGACCAGCACACCGGCATGTTCATGGAGGATCCCCGCATGCGCCGCACCGCCGGGTGGGGACGCATCCTGCCGGGCGAGGAGCGGCGCTACTCGCTCCTGCGCATCGACATCGCGCGGAACTCGCGCCTCGTGCGCACCCACAAGCCGACGGAAGTCCGACGCGCGTTCGCCGACCTCCGCGAGATGCTGACCCGCTCGGTCGAGGACCGCGGAGGCCGCATCTGGGCCTGGGAGGGGGACGGCGCGCTCGCCGCCTTCCATTTCGGCCACGCGACCACCTCCGCGACGCTGGCCGGAATGGCCCTGCTCCACGACCTCTTCCTCTACAACCGCTTCGACAACCCGCTCGAGGAGCCGCTCAGGATTCGCTCCGCCGTCCACACCGGCCCCTTGCGCTTCACGGAGGACCAGGTCGAGATCCGCCGGCAGGAAACCTGCAAGGAGGCCGTCGAGCTCGAGGAACGCTGCGCGCCCCCGGACTGGCTGGCGATCTCCGCCGCGGTAGCGCCGACTCTCGACCGGGTGCTGCTCGACCGCTTCAAACCCATCGAGACCAAGAACGCCTGGCTCGTGTACGGCTATACCGTGAAAATGGAGGGCTCGTGAGGATCGTCGTGTACGGCGGCTATGCCGGCGCGGCCGACTGGTCCGAGCTCCTGCCGGCCAAGGTCGAGGTGGAGACGATGGCCTTCTCCAGCCTCAAGCGCAGCGTCGAGCGCCGCGCCGAGCGCTTTATCTACCTCGACGCCCGCGGCATCGAAAAGGAGGCGATCCTCGAGGCCGCCGCCTGGCTCTCCGGCCGCCCGGGCCTGGCCTGGGGCATTCTGGATCCCGACGGGGCGGTCGACGACCCGGCGGCGCTCTTCTTCGCCGGCGCGGGCGACTATCTCGGGCCGGGCACGCTGCCGGTGGGCGAGACGCGCCTGCGGTGCGCGCTCGCGAGGGCGCACCGGGATGACGAAACGCCGGAACCCGAACAGGCGCGGAGCTTCCCGGGCTGGGCAAAGCTCCGCGAGGGGAAGGAATACGACTTCCTGTTCTGCCACGCCGCCATCGGCGCCGCCGAGCGGCTCAGGGAGGCCATAGGCGAAAAGAGGCTGGCGAAGCTCCGGGAGTCGTTCGCGGCGCACATGGCCGAGATCGCGGAGGGACTCGACGGCAAGGCGTGGATCATGGATTCGCACGGCCTGCTCTTGGTCTTCCCGCCGAGAGGACTCGCGGATTCGCCCCTCCTGGCCGCCTTCGAACTGCTTCTCGACCGGGCGCTCGTCGGTTACGAAGTGTTCAAGCTCGAGGTTCCGCTCACTTTCCGCTTCGCCTTCCACGCCGGATCGGCGCCCTGGCGTCCGCCGGGAGCGACCGGCACCGTCGTCTCGGAAGATGTCAACTTCATCTTCCATCTTGCCAATCGCGGTGGCCACGACGGCCGGATCACCATGTCGGCGGCCTGCGCGGACGCCATACCGCCGCAGCTAGCGGACCTCTTCCAACCCGCTCCGGCCTTCGAAGGCCACGAAATCCTCATCTCGCGCCGCTTCCAGGACTAGCGTGAATGGCGCTGCGCGCCATTCACGGCGACGAAGCTTGTGCTTCGTCGATCCACTCCGGAGGACGCTTCGCGCCATTCACGGCGACGAAGCTTGCGCTTCGTCGATCCACTCCGGAAGACGCTGCGCGCTATTCTTCTTCGAGGCCGTCCGCCACGACGATCCGGGAGCCTTCGCGCTCGCGCACCACCTCGATGCGCGAGGCGACGCGCGAACGAAGCGCCGCCACGTGCGACACGATGCCGATTACGCGCGCGCCCCTGATGGACTCGAGCGCGCCGATCGCCCGGTCGAGGGCTTCCTCGTCGAGCGACCCGAAGCCTTCGTCGATGAAAACCGCCTCGAGCGAAGCGCCGCCCGAGCGTTCGCGGATGGCGTCCGCGAGGCCGAGGGCGAGCGAGACCGACGCGAGGAAGCGTTCGCCGCCGGACAGGGTTCCGGTCGGTCGGGACGTACCCGTGTAGGCATCCCGGACCGTCAGATCGAGCCCTCCGTAACCCCGCCCGCCCTGGTCCTCCACCGCGAGGCTGTACCGACCTCCCGACATCTCCCGGAGCCTCAGGTTCCCCCGTTCCACCACGGCGCGGAACCAGGCCGAGAGCGCGTAGTTCTTGAACGGCAGCCTGCGCTGGTTGATGGTTCCCGATAGCAGCTGGGAAAGGTTGGAAAGCCTCGCGTGTTTCGCGTCGAGGTCCTGCCGCTCGGCTTCCAGCCGGGTCCGGTCGTCGACGAGCGCGCGCAGCCGGGCCGCCTCGTCACGGGCCCGGTCGCGATCGCCTTCGGCGAGGTCGCGCCGTCCCTCGGCTTCGGCGAGCTTTCGGGCGAGCTGGTCGACATCGGGGAGCGGCCCTTCGGCGGCGTGAAGCGCTTCTTCTGCGGCGGCGCGCGCCGCGGCGAGCTCCAGTTCCCAATCGGCCCGGGTCTTCTCCATCCCGGCGAGAGCGCCCGGCTCTACGAAGGCGGCCGAGGCAGCGGCCTCGTCGCCGAATCCGCAGCCGACGAGGGCGGCAGCGCACAGTCCCCGCGACTTATCGAACTCCGGCCGGAGCGCTTCGAGGCGCTTGACGGTCTCATCCATGGCGCTGGCTACGCGGGACCGCGCTTCGGCATGCGCGGCGCGATCGCCTTCGAGCTTCGCGCGGCGCGTCTCGGCGATGGAACGCTCCCTTCGCGCCTCCGTGAGCCGAGGCCGCGGGTCCGACCCTCCCGCCGCCCTGGAATTCTCGGACGCCTCGGCGTCCAGCCGCGCGAAGTTCTCGCGCGCGGCGGCGAGACCTTCGTTCGCGGTTCTGAGCTCTCTGCGGGCGGCTTCGACTGCCCTCGCCGCCTCGTCACGCTTCCGCCGCAACACGGCAAGGTCGCGGAGCGCGGTCGCGGCCGCCTCATCGGCGCGAACTGCCTCCGCAAGCGCCGCCGCCGCCACGGACGGCTCGAGTTCCGTCGAGGCGGAATCGGCGAGCTTGCCCCGCGCGACGGCATCCGCGAGCTGACCGGCTTCGGCCACGGCTTTCGAAACGGCCTCGAGCGCGGAGCGGCGCTCGGCCTCGAGGCCCCGGAGCGCGTCGGCGTCGGGAGCATCGTCTCCTGTCGGCCGGGCAGGAGCGGGGTGCGCGGTCGAACCGCAGACCGGGCACGGGGCGCCGGGAACGAGGGCTGCCGCGAGAGAGGCTGCAGCCGAGGCGTCGCGTCGCGCCGACGCCTCGAGCATGCGCGCGTCAAGCGCGGCCAGCCCGGCTTCCGCTTCCGCGCGCGCGGCTTCGGCCCGAGCCAGTTCCCCGGCGGCACGCTCCAGCGCCGCGCGTTCCGCCTCATGCGCGTCCGCGCGGGCCTTCGCGTCGCGGGCGGCCTCATACGCGGCTCGGGCCGCGTCACGAGCCAGCTGCCGCCGTTCATCCTCGCCGTCTTCGACCGCCAAGGTCGCGAAGGCGCGCTCCGCCTCTTCCAGCGCCACTCCGCACGCGGCGGCGGCCGCCAGGGCGGCGTCACGCCCGATGGCGGCCCGGTCCCGACGCGACGACAAATCGAGCGTCCTGTCCCATGCCTCGAGCGCCGCCGTCAGGGTGCCGATGACTCCGTCGAGCGAGGCGAGCCGCTCGGCGAGGGCAGCCGATTCGGCCAGCCCGGCTTCGATTGCCGCCTCGTTCGACTCGATCTCGCGCGCCTGGGCGCGGAACCCTTCGAGGCGGGACTCGACCGAGGCCAGCTCGGCCGCGGCCCGTTTCGCTTCGCGGATGGCAGGCGCCGCTTCCGCTGCCCGACGGGCGGCGTCGATGCGCCCCTCGAGCGCGATCAGCTCCGGCCGACGCGCCTCGAGCGCCGCCAGGCGCTTCCCGGCCTCTTCCGCGCGCCTGGCCGCGAGCTGTTTCGCTCGGGCCGCCTCGAGCGCGAGCGCCAAAGCGGTCGCCTCCGCCGCGGCGGCCTGCCGTTCGGTCTCGGCGGTTTCGAGCGCCGCGACGGCCGCCACGAGCGCGGCCGCGGCACCGCCCTCGGGTTCGGCCGCAGCGATGCGTGCGAGCTCGGCGCCGACCCGGGCGGAGGCGTCCTCGGCCGCCTTCGCCCGATCGCGGGCGAGGCGGGCGCTCGCCTCGTGCAGTTCGACCGGAAAGAGCTTTTCGAGCACCGCGGTCCGGTCCCTGCTGTTCATCCGCAGGAAATTCTCGAACTCGCCCTGGGGCAGAAGTACCACCTTGGAAAACTCGTCGGCGCTCAGGCCGAGCAGGGCCGTGACCGCGGCTCCGACCTCGGACACCATCCCGGCGACGGGCACCCACGCTCCGTTCTCGAAACGTGAAAGCGCGGCCGATGCCGGCGTGTAATCGATTTCGCCGTTACGCTTGAGGCGCCTGGAAGGCGGATTGCGCTCCGCCAGGTAGCGCTTGCCCGAGGCGAGAAATTCGAACGAGACGCTCGACTCATCGCCGGGTTCCGCCCAATGCGAGGCCAACTGCTTCTCGAAGCTGCTCCGAGAACCTGGAGCCTCTCCGTAGAGGGCGTAGGTCATGGCGTCGAACAGCGTGGTCTTTCCCGACCCGGTCTTGCCATGCACCAGGAACAGTCCTCCGAGCTTCTCGAAATCGACCTCGACCGGAGCGCGGTAGGGTCCGAAATTCTCGAGCCTAAGCCTGACGGGCCGCATGTTCCGCCTCCTCGACCAGGCCGGCCATCAGGGCAAGCGTATCCGCGTCCGCTTCCTTCCCCAGCACTTCCTTATGGAAGGCCGAAAAATCGCCGAGCACGCCGGCGGCATCCGCTCGCTCGATCCGGACCGGCGCGGCATCCTGCGCGCCTGCCACGGACTCGAACGCCGCCTGGCGCACCGAAAGCAGGTTCGGCAAGCGCTCGCGCAGGCGTTCCACCGGATTCAGCACCGGCGCCGGATCCTCGATCACCGCCTCGATATAATCGTCGGGGTTCGCGTCAAGGGCGGCGGCCGACATGATCCTGTCCCAGGTTCCGATGATCCGCCGCAGCGCCCGCTTCGGGCGTATCGGGACGAAATCCATCGTGGCGGGAGCGCCCGGATCGACGTCCACGACCAGGAAACCGCGCTCCTGCCCCGATTCGTCGAAGGAGTAGGCCAGCGGCGCGCCTGAGTAGCGCCCCTTCCCGCCCGCCGCCTGGGGGCGGTGCAGATGACCGAGCGCCGCGTAATCGAAGGCGTCGAAGAGTCCCGAGTCCACTTGTTCCGCGGTTCCCACGAAGGCGCGCTCCGATTCGCTCGCGAGCCCTCCCTTGGCGAACAGGTGGGCGACGAGGATGTTGGCGGCGCCCGGCAAAAGTCGCGGCGCTATCGCCGAAAGTGCGGCGACGCAGAGATCCTCCTGCGATCTGAGCCGTTCAGGCGGCTCCTCGCCGAAGTCCAGTTCGCCGAGCGCCGTTCCGGCCTTTCCGTCCGCGCGCTTTCCTCCGAAATCCGGAGGAAGGCAGCCCGGCGTCAGGAAGGGCAGGGTCCAGAACGCCGCCCGTTCCCCCCCGCGCTCGACCACGACAGGGACGACACACGAAAGCGCGTCGGTCCTGATGTGTACGCCGGCCCCTTCGAAAAAGCGGGCGCCGAAGGAGAGCCTCGCGGCCGAATCGTGGTTGCCGGGTATGGCGATGATGGCCAGGTCGGGTCGCGCCGCCCGGAGCCCCGCCAGGAAACCGTCCAGCAAGGCGACCGCGTCGGGCGGAGGCACGCCACGGTCGTAGATGTCGCCCGCGATCACGAGGGCGGATATCGACGGGTCGCGGGCGGCCAAGGCGATGGCCTCCAGCATCGCGGCCTGCTCGTCGCAGAGCGGGCGCTCGCGGAGCGTCCTTCCCAGATGAAGGTCGGAGACATGGATGAAGCGCATGGCCGGCAAGCCTAGCCCCGCGCGCGACCGGGGTCAAGCGAAGCCCTGCGCCCGCCTCGTCGCCCCGTCGCCTCGTCGCCGCCTCGACGGCCATTCCCGGCTAAGCCCTTAGCCCAAACACGGCGCACGACGCCGCGCCGGTCTGCGACGGCGTCTACCCGAGGGTCCGAGCTTGGCCCACAGCGATCTGGGACCTTCTCCGGCACTCAGGCACTCAGGCACTCAGGCACTCAGGCACTCAGGCACTCAGGCAGGAAAGATCGCGCGATAGCCGGGTCGATCCGATCCGCGCAAAAGCCCAATGCGCATGACACCATCTACGGAATTTTGATTATATTTTTACTCATGAATACCAACGTTCGCATCCATCGATACTGGCGACCGTTCCTGGTCGCCGCACTGCTACTGCTTGCTTCGCCTTGGTCCGTCCGGGCTGAGACGGTGCGCCTGGGATCCCCCCGGGCCGTGCGGGCGCTCAATCCCGGCACGGCCGGAGCAGTCGTCCTCGCGGAGCTTCCCTACGTCTTTTCCAATCCCTGGTCCCTCGCCTTCCTGCCTGACGGCCGAGTTCTCGTCACCGAGCGCGAAGGCAGGCTCCTGTTGGTGGACGGCGCCAGCTCTGTCCCCGTTGCCGGGCTGCCGAAGGTCGCGCCTGCCGGACAGGGCGGACTGCTCGACATCGCGCTCCACCCGCGCTTCGCCGGGAATCGGTTCGTGTACTTCTCCTTTGCAGAACCCGGAGCAGGTGGTGCTTCGACCGCCGTGTATCGCGCAAGGCTCGAGGAAGGTCCCGGCGCGGCGCCGGCCCTCGTCGAGGGTCGCGTAATCTGGCGGGCATCGAGGAAGACGGGAGCGGGCGTCCACTTCGGTTCCCGGCTCGCGTTCGACGCGGCGGGCTACCTGTTCGTCACCACCGGAGAGCGCGGCGACGGCAAGCGCGCGCGCGATCCCGCCGACGGCCAAGGCAAGGTGATCCGGCTCCGCGACGACGGCTCCGTCCCCGCGGACAACCCCTTCGCGGGCGGCCCAGGCGACGCGCCGGCGGTCTGGTCCCTCGGCCACCGAAACGCGCAAGGCCTCGCCATCAACCCCGCCGACGGCCTGCCTTGGCTGACCGAGCACGGCCCGAAAGGCGGCGACGAGGTGAACGTCGTGTTCCGCGGCGCGGATTACGGCTGGGACCTGGTAACCTACGGCGTGGCGTATTCGGGGGCGAAGGTCGGCGTCGGCGCGACGGCTCCGGGCGTGACGGACCCGATCCTGCACTGGACCCCATCCATCGCGCCTTCGGGCCTGGCCTTCTACGCGGGTGACGCATTTCCGCACTGGAACGGCAGCCTGCTCGCGGGCTCGCTCGCCGGGCAGAAGCTCGTCAGGTTGGTCTTGGACGGACGCCGGGTGACGTCGGAGGAGGTCCTGCTCGACGGCGATATCGGCCGCATCCGCGACGTGCGCGTCGGACCCGACGGACTCGTGTACCTGCTTTCCGACGGACCGGCAGGGAAGCTCTGGCGGCTCCAGCCCCGACCCTAGGGCCGGCCGCCGTCGATGCGGCGGGCGGGTAAAGCGAGCTATCCGGTGCGCGCGATGACGGCGGCGCCAGAGCGGGCGGAGGCGGACGAGTTGCCTTTTCCCCGAGATCCCGGATTACGGCTTCCCGAAGGCAGGCTCCCCTTTCCGGCTAGGCGTCCCCGAGCCAGGTGGCATGGTAGGCGAACGGGGCGGCGGGTTTTGCGGCGTCCTCGCCCAGGCGCGCCCAGGCGCCGGTCCGGCCCGTGGCGGCGCATGCTTCGGCGAGGTGGCGCATCGCGATGCCGAGGTCGAGCTCCTGAACGCGCACGGGATCGAGCGCCCGGTTGTAGGCGCGGTTTTCCGCGAAGAGCAGCCGGACCCTTCCCGGAGCGTCGAGGACCAGGCGCCAGGGCTGCCGGTTCGACGCCGAGGGTGCGCGCCTGACCGCCTCGAATATGCCGGCCCAGTCGCCGAGTCCGGATGCGGGCAAGGGCCGGCCGGGTTCGCCCTCGAAAAACAGCTCGCGCCACGGCTTGCGTCCGTCGGAGCCGGCCCCGAGGCGGAACGCGGCGTCGACCAAGGTGCGCCGGTCCGCGGGATACCCTACGGGAGAAATGGCTGGAAGGAGTTCGCCCTCCGCGAGCCCGACGGCCCGCGCCGCGGCCCCGCGCGAGAAGGTACCGCCGAGCCAGCAGGTGCCGAGTCCGCGCGCCGTCGCTTCCAATAAGATACTTTCGAAGACGTAGCCGAAATCGGCGCAGGCGTCGGGAGACTTCCCGATGGCGCCGACCAGCCAGGCGCGGGCGCCCGAAACCACGCCGTAGGCGCCGATGCGTGTCGGCGCCCGGTCCGTATCTCCGAGGCCGGCCTGCGCCGCGTCGAGGAGCCGGATCCTGGGCGTGGCCCCGAACGGGCCGGGACCGGCTTCGGCCAAAACGGCCTCGAGCGCGTCCTGGTCCGCCGCCACGAGCGGCCGACCGTCGAACGAACGCACCGAACGGCGTAAAAGCAGGGTATCCAGGGTGATGTTCATGCGGAATACCTCAGGACGAACCCCGGAGCGGGGCCGTCGGCCAGGGCCAGCTCGCCGTGGAGCTGGCGCGCGAGTTCGCCGACCATCCGGAGCCCGAAGCCGGTTGCGGCGGCCGGATCGAAGTCCGGGGGGAGGGGCTTGCCATCAGTGAGGACCGCGAGCTCCCGCCGCCCGGGCGCCGAGTCGCCGAAGCGTACCGTGATCGAGCCCGAGGCTCCAGCCGCGAACGCGTGCTTGTACGCGTTGGTGAGCAATTCGTTGAGCACCAGGCCGACCGCCGACGCTTGCCGGGCATCGAGGGAGACGGGAGCCAGGTCGAGGGCGAGCTCGATGTCCGCGCACGAGGTGCCGCACGCGTCATGGGCGGAGCGCGCCACCGCTTCCAGGTAGCGGGCTGCGTCCACCTCGCCGATGCTGCCGCTTTCATGGAGGATGCGGTAAAGCGAGGCGACCGTTCCTATCCGGGCGCCGATGGCCGAAAGAGCCGTCCGCGCCTCCCCGCCCTCGGCGCGCGCGGTCTCGATGGCGACCAGGGCCGCGATGGTCGACAGAGAATTCTTGACGCGGTGCTGAAGTTCCTTGTAGAGGTTCGTACGCTCGGCCAGGGCTGCCTCCGCGTGGAGGGCGGCGCGCTTACGCACCGCGACCGCGTGGGCGAGCGCCACAGTCGCGACGATGGCCACGGCCAAGGCCGCCGCCACCAAGGCGACGCTGCCCCGCGCGCGGGACAGCTGGTTGGCCCGCGTCTCGGCGAGCGCCGAGAGGCGCGCCTGGTATTCCGCGACGTCGTCAGGCGCCACCGCCTTGCCCGTTATGTCGTGGATGATCGAAAGCAGCAGCTCGCCGTCCGCGGTACGCACCGGGGAGGAATAGACTTCGACGGCGTGCACGGATCCGTCGGAATGACGGTGCGGAAAGATGAAATACGAACGCCGCTCGGCCGCGGCGCGTGCACGTTCCTCGTCGACGGCCCCGGGTTCGAATGCGTTGATGTCAGTGATGTTCATCGTC
The DNA here is from genome assembly GCA_022703215.1 of Spirochaetota bacterium. GTDB lineage: Bacteria > Spirochaetota > Spirochaetia > Treponematales > UBA12059 > JAFGNN01. The sequence continues at coordinate 41,218 of JAKLEE010000001.1, forward strand.
TCGAGTTCGCCGGACGGATAGCCGTAGAAGCGGTCGGCTGCCGCGTTGGCCGCGACTATCCTTCCGGACCCGGGTTCGATGAGGAGCATGACCGCCGAATGCTCCTCGACGAGGGCAAATCCCGCGGGTCCTCCGGTCTGGGCGAAAGCCCGGGCGCCGAGAACGAGGACGAGCGCGAGGGCCAGGGCGAGGGCGATCAGGGCCGCCAGGAGGGACTTCAAAATCGAGCTCGAGGTTGGAGTGCTCATCGGGTGGTACTGTAGAAAGCCTTCGGGCATTAGACCAGCGCGCGCGCGACGAGCCCCTCGCGCCAGCCGCGGCGTGGTATGGTCGCCATCGATGGACG
>JAKLEE010000010.1 GCA_022703215.1 Spirochaetota bacterium
AGCGCCGCCGCGAGCACCTGCCCGGCGTCGCCCTTGGACACGAGCTCGAGTTTGCGGCCCGTGCGCTTCTCGTAGAGCGCGGCGAGTACCGGGCCGGGACCCCACTCGGCCGTGAAGCTGTCGTAGGCGTAGACGATGAGCGAACCCTCGGCGTCGCCCTCCGGACTCGGAGGCTCCGGCGACTTTGCGCAGGACGCGACGAGGACGACGAGGATCGCGGAAACGATGATGGATAAAACAGCGCGGAACGGCGACGCGCTGTCGCCCCCCGCCCTGGAAAGGTGGGTACGCATGGTACTCCCTCCGCCGGTATGAACCGGATCAGGTTCTTCGGGTATGATCTCAGCCGCGCGGTCCCGACGGGAACACGCGCGACACCCCGGACAGTAACGATGATACGGAGCGTCGCCGCGGAGGGTCAAGCGGAATCGTGGAACCTTGACCGGGGGACAGAGCTCAAAGGGACGCAGGGACCTGGGGGACAGAGCTCGCTGCCTGGCAGAGCCCGGGGATGGCGCTCCCGGTCCGTCGGCGTCTCAGCTCAGCGCGAGCCAGGCCGTCCCGATCGCGAGCGTGAGGAGTGTGAGGGGGAGGCCGACGCGCAGGTAGCGGCCGAAGCCGAGCGTCACGCCGAAGGGCTTCGCTCCCTCCGCCACGATCAGGTTGGCCACGCTGCCGAGCAGGGTCAGGTTGCCCGCGAAGGTGCTGGACATGGCCAGGGTCAGCCAGGCCTTCTCGGGGTCCGGGAAGGCGGGCGCGAGCGGTTTGAGCAGCATCACGGCGGGCACGTTCGAGACCAGGTTCGAAAGCAGGGCCGAGAAGCCCGCGAAGGCCGCGGGCGAGTCCGTGGCCGCGGGGAGGGCTGCCCGCGCCAGGGCCTGGAAGGCCAAGGTGTTCTCGACGGCGCGGGTCACCGCGAAGAGCCCCGCGAAGAACACGAGGAGTCCGAAATCCACCTCGCGCAGCACCGTCTCGGCGCCGGTCCGCCGCGTCACGAGCAGGATCGAAGCCGCGCCCAGCGCCGCGAGCGGCACCGGCACGCCCGCGAGGAAGAGCGCGAGCATGAGGGCGGCAGCGGCGAGGCTCTTGGCGAGGAGACAGCCGTCGATCGTCACGGGTCCCGTCGGCGGCGGGGCGAGCCGTTCGCCCCGGCGGAATTCCTTCGGGAAGGCGAGGACGACGACGAGCCAGCAGGCGGCCAGCCCGAGCAGGGCCGGCGGCGCCAGGCGGTACGCGAAGCGCGCGAAGGAGATGCCGCTCGCCTCGCCGATCAGCATGTTCTGCGGGTTGCCGATGATCGTGGCGGCGGAGCCGACGTTGGCCGCCGTGGCGACCGCGATCAGGTAGGGTACCGCGTCGCGCCGGGCGGCCAGGGCCATGCCCGCCACGAGGGGCGTCAACATGAGGCACATGGTGTCGTTGAGAAAGAGCGCCGACAGGACACCCGAGACAAGGACCACCGCAGCCAGCAGGGTCCGCGGCGATCGGGCAGCCGCGAGGGCGCGCGAACCCGCCAGTTCGAAGAAGCCCGAAAGCCGGAGGTTCGCGACCAGCACCATCATGGCGAAGAGGAGGACGAGCGTCCCCCCGTCGACGGCGGCAAGCGCCTCCTCGAACGAGAGCGCGCCCGCGGCCACGAGCGCGGCCGCGGCGGCGACGGCCATGGTGGCGCGGTTCATGCGGAGCCGCGGCAGCCTGCCCGCGGCGATGCCCGCGATTGCGACAAGGATGAGGAGGTCCGCGCCAAGCTCGCGCGCGGCTCCGGCAAGGGTGTCCATGGCGTCCGACTCTAGCGCGCGCCGGCACGGTTTGAACAGGCCGGCCGCCCGCTGTTATAGTGGAGTCAATGAACCCCCACGATTTGCCCGTCTACCAGCAGCGCGAGCGCATCCTCGAAGTGCTTGCGAAACACCAGGTCGTCGTCGTCGAGAGCCCCACGGGCTCCGGCAAGACCACGCAGCTGCCGGTCATACTCCACGAGGCCGGCTACTCGCGCAACGGCGTCATCGGCGTCACCCAGCCGCGCCGCATCGCCGCCATCAGCGTCAGCGAGTTCATCGCGAAGCAGCTCGGCGTCGCGATGCCGGGCCTGGTCGGCTACAAGATGCGCTTCGAGGACCGCACCGAAGCGGGCACCGCCATCAAGATCATGACGGACGGCATTCTCCTCCAGGAGATGAAGCTCGATCCCTCGCTTTCGCGCTACGGCGTCATCATGGTGGACGAAGCCCACGAGCGCAGCCTCAACATCGACTTCATCCTCGGGCTCCTGAAGCGCGTCCTCGAGGCGCGGCCCGAGTTCAAGGTGGTGGTGTCGAGCGCCACCATCAACGCCGAGGTGTTCAGCGCCTATTTCGGCGAGTGCCCCATCGTCAAGATCGAGACGCCGGTCTTCCCCGTCACCCTGGTCTACGACGCGCCGCCCGTGGACGCCGACATGGAGGCCATCCTCGTCAAGATCGAGCAGATCGTCGAGCGCGTGGTGTCCGAAGGCAGGGAAGGGGATATCCTCGTCTTCCTGCCCGGCGAGAAGGCCATCAAGGATTGCATGCAGAAGCTCGCCTTCGGCGCGGTCCGCCAGAGGCTCCACCTGATCCCCCTCTACGGCCGGCTCGGCAAGGACGAGCAGGAACGCTGCTTCGAACGCGCCCCCGAAGGAAAGATCAAGGTGGTCGTCTCCACCAACATAGCCGAGACTTCCGTCACCATCGACGGCGTCACGAGCGTCATCGACACGGGACTCGCGAAGCTCAACTTCTACAACCCCAAGACCTTCACCGCGAGCCTCGTCGAGGTGCCCATCTCGAAGGCCTCCTGCAACCAGCGGAAGGGCAGGGCGGGCCGCACCCGGCCGGGCTACTGTTACCGGCTCTTCACGCGCGACGACTTCGAGAGCCGCCAGCTCTTCACCATGGAGGAGATCTACCGCACCGACCTCACGGAGGTGGTGCTCCGCATGGCCGAGCTCGGCATCACGGATTTCGAGCGCTTCGACTTCATCTCGAAGCCGCCGCGCTCCGGCATCGTCGGGGCGGTCGAGGCGCTCGAGCTCCTCGACGCGCTCAACCCCGACCGCAGCCTGACGCGGGTCGGGGAGCTCATGTGCAAGTTCCCCCTCCTGCCGCGGCACTCGCGCATGATCGTCGAAGGCATCCTCGCGTACCCGAACGTCCTCGAGGAAACCCTGATCGCGGCGGCCTTCCTCTCGACCCAGACGCCCTTCATCCTGCCGCCGGGCGAGGAGATGGAAGCCCGCCGGGCCCACCACGCCTTCCGCGACCCGGCCGGCGACTTCGTCTCCTACCTCCGCATCTTCCGCCAGTTCCGCGAGGCGAAAAGCCAGGCGAAGTTCTGCGAGCGGAGCTACCTGGACGAGCGCACCATGCACGAGATCGTGCGCGTCAAGGAACAGATCGAGCTGATCGTGGCGGAGCTCGGCGTGCCCGTGCTCTCGGGCGGACCGACCGACGACTACCTCTGCTCAGTCAGCCGCGGCCTCATCCAGTTCGTCTGCGCCCAGACCGGCCGCGGCATGTACAGTTCGCTCACCGCCGAGCGCATCATGATCCACCCCGGCTCGGTCATGTTCCGCGAGGACCCGCCCTTCATCGTCGCGGGCGAGATAGTACGGACGACGCGCACCTACGCCATGAGCGTCTCGCCGCTCGGAAGGCACCTGCTCCAGCGCATCAGCCCGCGAGTCGCTTCGGGACTCCTCGGCGGCAAGGGCCGCGAGCGCGGCGGGGCGGAAGAGGCCGCGCGCGACCTGGTCCGGGCGGCGCGGGGCGGCAGGCAGGCAGCCCCGATCCCGGGCGCGCCCGGCGAGCTTGAAGCGCGAAGGGCGTCGCGCGACTTCACCAACCGCGTGCGCATCGGCTCCGGCGTCTTCCCCGTCGAGCTGGACAGGAAAAAGAAGAAGATCGCCGTGCTCGAATGGGAAGCGCTCCGCGAGGCCATGGGCTCCATTTCAAGCGACGATCTCTCGGCCTTCCGCGGCATGCGGGGCAGGGTGAAGGACAAGCACCGCATCCTTCTGGACGGCGAGAAACTCGACGTCATACTCCGCGTCGCGGCATGGATCGATCCGGAGCGGGACCTCGACCGCAAGTGGCCTCGGGGTCGCAGCTTCGTCGTAGCCGACGAGGCCGACGCGCTCGTGGACGCGCTCGCCCACGTGCTCAAGGTCTCGGAGTGGAAGAAGGGGAATCCGGAGCTCGGCTTCGTGGGGCTCTTCAACGACGGAGCGGGCTCGTACTGGTTCAGGGTATCGCGCGGCGTGCTGACCGCGATCAACGAGAGCCTCGCGAGCCTCGAAGCCCTCGTGGACGACCTCGGCGAGACCGCGGCCCCCGGCGCGAAGGAAAAGGTAGGCGTGCTCTACCGGCGGCTCAGGGCCTTCTTCGACTGAGTCGGCGTCCGCCGGAAGGGCCTGGCGCCCTTCCGCGGATTCCTTCTATTCCCGGGTGAGCCGGGCGCGGGAGAGGAGGCCGTAGCCTGCCATGGTGCAGCGGTCCCTTCCACCTTCCTTGGACGTGTAGAGCGCGCGGTCCGCAAGCTCCATGCCGCGTTCAGGCGTCCTGCCGCGCACCGGGTCGAGCCAGGAGCAGCCGACCGAGATGGTCACGGAAAGCTCGCGCCCGTTCCAGGGAATGGGGGCGGCCTTCACCGTCTCCCGGATGCGCTCCGCGAGCGCCATGAGGGTCTCTTCCTGCTTCTGCCCGAGGTCCACCGCGAGCACGCAGAATTCCTCGCCCCCGAAGCGCGCCACGATATCCTCGGAGCGCACGGCGCCCTTGACGGCGGCCGCGACTTGGACCAGTGCGGCGTCGCCGGCCTGGTGGCCCCAGGTGTCGTTGAAGCGCTTGAAGTGGTCGATGTCGATCATGATCAGGCCCGCCCGGCCCGGCCGCCTGAGCAAGCGCGCGGACTCGCCCTCAAGCCTCCGCATGAAATAGTCGTGGGTGAACAGGCCCGTCTTGCCGTCGGTGATCATGCTCTCGTAGTGGAGCCGGTTCTGGATGCCGCCCGAAAGGAAGCGCACCAGGCGGTCGACGTAGATGGCCTCGGGCGCGGAATACTCGCCGCCCGAGAGCTTTGAGGAGAGCAGGACGATGCCGTAGGGACCGTCGGGACCGAGCAGCGGCGCGGCGAGGCGGGTGCCGAAGACTTCGGCTTCGCCCGGCATGATGACGACAGACGCGGCGAGCTCGTCTCCGACCAGGACCCGCGGCGATTGGGCGAAGGGTTCGAGCAGGGTTTCGAAAACATCCTCCGGGAAGCGCTCCTCGGCTTCCTCCATAAGACGCCAGAAGCGCATGACGGGTGTTCCGCCGCGGGGCGGCCGGTAGAGTATCGCGGTGCGCACCGGGGCGAAACGTTCTCGGAGGCGCTCGGAGGCGTAATCGACGAGTTCCTCTACGTGCTCCTTCGACAGGAGCACCGAGGCGTCGTTGACCAGCATCTCGAGCTCGCGGTTCTCCCGGCGGAGGGTCGCCAGGTCGTCGAGGGCGCCGCTCTTCGAGAGGGCTTCGAAATTTTTGAGGAAGGAAGCGTCGACGCGCTCGTCGCGGCGGGCCATGCCGTCAGCGCTCATGGGGCAATCCTCCCGGCCCCGGTCCGTCCGTCCGCCTTCATGCCTTACGGAACTCCAGTTCCCGTATCGCCCGGCCCGCCGAGCCGGCCTTCCGCTCGAATTTGGTCACGGGGCGCCACTCAGGACGCGGCGCCCATCCGCCCGGATGGGAGTTGACAAGCCCCGGCGTCGCCTCGAGCTGCGCGCGTGCCCATTCCGCGTACTCCGCCCAGTCGGTGACGAAGTGGATGTAGCCTCCCGGCGCGAGCCTCGAAGCCAACAGGTCGGTGAAGGGCCGGGTTACGAGGCGGCGCTTGTGGTGGCGCTTCTTCGGCCACGGGTCGGGAAAGAAAATGTGGAAGCCCGCGAGGCTGCCCGGCGCAACGGACTTTTCGAGCACCTCGACCGCGTCGTGGCGAACCGTCCGGACGTTCTCGAGCTTTCGCTTGCCGAGCTCCGAAAGCAGCTTGCCGACACCGGGCGCGTGGACCTCGATGCCCAGGAAACCCGCGTCCGGCCTCGCGGCCGCGATCTCCACCGTCGCGTCTCCCATGCCGAAACCGATCTCGACCACCACAGGCCTCCCTCCGAAGATCGAGCCGAGCTCGAAGGGACGTGCCGCGTCGAATTCGAGGCCGTACACCGGCTCGAGCGTCTCGAGCCCGTGCCGCTGCGCATCGGTCATGCGACCGGCCCGCAGGACGTAGCTGCGGATGCCGCCCTTCGCGGGCGTCAAGGATTCGTTTTCACCGGCCATGACCAGACTCCGAAGTCGCGTTGCGGATCGAAGGCGCGCACCGCGACGGATGCGGCCCGCTCGCGCCACTCGCGCGAGCCGTAGAGGGCGTCGAGATCGTTTTCTCCGGTCTTGCCCGATACCAGCCTGACCAGGGCGTCTGTGCCGTCGAGGAAGGCGACGGAGACCTGGGGCCAGGCGGAATCCACGACGAGCATGCCGCCGGATAGCTTCGCGGTCGGTACCGGATAGCCCTGGCTCGGAGGCGCTGCCACGGTGAAATCCCGCACCGCGCGCTCGCCGCCTGAATCGAGCAGCACGACCCGCCACCGGCCGCGCGGAATGGAGCCGCCGTCCTCGAGCGCCAGGTCGTTCGCCCCGATCCAGATATCGGATCCTTCCTCGCGGAGTATCCAGTCGTCGCGGGTCAGGGTCCAGTAACGCTCCGACGCGTCGTGTATGACGTGCATGCGGTCAAGGTCGTCGCGGCCGTCCTCGTCGCCGGCCGTGACGAAGACCGAGAGCCGCTCGACGGCTCCGCCTTTCTCGAGCGCGTGCAGCTCCACGCGGGCGCGGAGGCCGACGATCTCCGGCGGCTTGGCCGAGCAGGCCAGCGCCGCGAGGCCGACGAAAGCCGCGGCGAACGCGGCGGATTTCCTCACCTGGCGGAACCTTCCGCCTGAGCCAACGCGGCGGCGAGAGCCTCGATCGAGGAATACTCGGCCTGGGAGCGTCCGGCGAGGTCCTTGAGCACCATCACGCCGCGCTCGGCCTCGGCCTGTCCGAGTATGATCGCCATGCCGATGCCCTTGCGCTCGGCGTATGCGAACTGCTGGCCGAGCTTCCTGCGCTCGGGGTAGATCTCGGTCGCGATGCCGGCTGCCCGGAGTCGAGCGGCCAGGGCCGCGTAGCGCCCGAGAAAGCCGTCTTCGACGTTGAGGACGAGCGCCCGGGTCCAGCTCGAGGCGCTCCGGGCCTTCCCCATGGCCTCGAGGGCGGCGAGCAGGCGGTCCATGCCCACCGAGGCGCCCACGCCCGGCAGCTTCTGCTTGGTGTAGAGGCTCGCGAGGTCGTTGTAGCGGCCGCCCGAGCAGACCGACCCGATTTCGGGAAGTCCGTCGAGCGTGGTCTCGAAGACGACGCCGGTGTAGTAATCGAGCCCGCGGGTGATGGACGGGTCGAGGACCAGGGCGTCGGAAAAACCCGCGTCGCGGGCGGCCGCGAAGAGCTCCGCCAGGCGTTCGGAATCCGGATTGGGACCTCCTGCGAGCGAGGTCATGCGTGCCAGGTCGGACTCGAAGCCGCCGCCCGGGGTGACGTATTCCATCACCGTGCGGGCCGCTTCGCCGCCGGCCAGCTCCGCGAGCAGCCGCTCGGTCTCGTCCGCGCCGATCTTCTCGAGCTTGTCGACGATCCTGAGTATCTCGACCGACCTGCCCGAAAGCCCGATGGCCTCGAGGAAGCGGTTGAAGACGCCCCGGTGGTTGATGCGGATGCGGAAGCCACCCGCGCCGAGGGCCGAGACGGCCGCGTGGATGGTCTGGAGCACGTCGAAGTCGGCGCCCGCGCAGTCGACGCCGACCACGTCGAAGTCGCATTGGACGAATTCGCGGTAACGCCCGCGCTGGGTGTTCTCGCCCCGCCAGACCTTGGCCACATGGTAGCGCTTGAAGGGTAGGTAGAGCTCGGAAGCGTGCTCGGCCATGAAGCGGGCGAAAGGCACGGTCAGGTCGAAGCGCATGGCGACATCCCGGCCGCCATGGTCGGTAAAGCGGTAGACCTGCTTCTCGGTCTCGCCGCCGGCCTTGCCGAGCAGGACCTCGGCGTACTCGAGCACCGGGGTGTCGATGGGGACGAAGCCCGAAAGCCTGAAGATGCGCTCGAGGATCTCCACGAGCTCCGCGCGTTCCATTTCGGCCGCGGGGAGGAAGTCGCGGAAGCCCTTGAGGACGCGGGGCTGGATGATGTCTGCCATGGAAGCTCCGTGCCGTCGCCGTCCACTCGGACGGCGCGCGTGATACCGGAATTGTGCCCGAAAACGCCGGGCCTGCGCAAGCGACCGCCGCGCTCGCCACCGGGTTCCCTCCGCGCTTGACAGCCCCGCTCCTGCGGGCGGATAGTGCTCGCCATGCTGCTTTGCATCGACGCGGGGAACACGAACATCGTGGCCGGCATCTACGAGGCCGTACCGGAAGCCGGAGCCGCCCCCCGGGCGCTCGGCGAGTTCCGCCTCCGGACCGTCCCCTCGAAAACCGAGGACGAGTACGCCACGCAATTCAAGGCCATGCTGGCGGATACCGGGGTGGAATGCTCCGCCATCCGCACCGTGGTGGTCAGCTCGGTCGTCCCCCCCCTGACCAAGGCCTTGTTGGCCATGGGCGAACGGCTTTTCGGCGTCGAACCCTTGCTGGTCGGCCCGGCCTTGTATCCAAAGCTGCCGGTCACGGTGGTCGCCGCCGACGAGATCGGCACCGACCTGGTGGCCGACGCCGTCGCGGCCAGGGCCAAGGCCCCGGGGGCGGCCATCGTCGTCGACTTCGGGACCGCGCTGACCTTCACGGCCATATCCTCCGGGGGACTCATTGAAGGAGTGGCCATCGCGCCGGGATTGGGGACCGCGATCAATGCGCTGACGAATTCGACCGCCCAGCTGCCCTCGGTGCCGCTCGTCGCGCCGCCCTCGGCGCTGGGGCGCAACACGGTGCAGGCCATCCAGTCGGGCGTGGTGTTCGGCTACGCGGGACTCGTGGAGGCGGTGGTGGGACGGATGAAGGCCGAGCTGGGCGGCTCGGCGACGGTCATCGCGACGGGGGGGCTCCATCGGGTGGTGGCGCCGCTCGTCGGCATCTTCGACGCCGTCGAACCATCCTTGACCCTCGACGGGCTCGCCCTCATCGCGCGCGCGGTCGGGCCGCTAGGACGGTAAGTCAGCCCGGCATCCCGCTCCGGGCGGATCCTCACGGGGTGTCGCCGTCGCCCGCGGGGTTCCTGAGCAGTTCCGAAAGCTCGTCCCCAGACACCACCTCGGTGTCCGCCTGTCCGTCGTCGAAGCTCGCCCGGACCAGGTCACGGAGCTCCGTCACCCAGGCGCGCTGGTCCTTGGCGCACCGGGACAGCTCGTCGCGGCCGAAGCGCAACGCCTCGCCGAGCGGCCCGGAGCCTGCCGAGAGGTCGCTCGCGGCCTCCGAGAGCGAAAGCATGGCCTTGCCGAGCAGCTTCATGAGCTCCGGACGCTCCACGAGGCGGGGATTCTCGACCAGGAGTCCGGCCATCCGGCGGGTTTCCCGGTCGGCCCACTTGAGGTCGTCGAACAGCTTGTCGGCGTAGAGGTCCGGGTCGAGGTCGATCTTCACGGCGTCCGCGATACCCGCGACGACGCGGGAAAGGTAGTAGATGTCGTCCTGGAAATGGATGCGCTGCGCCATGGTGCCCCTCGTCATGTGTATCGGCCCGTAAACGCCGCGGATTGAGCCTTAGACCTCCGCAGCGGAACCGCCGGAGCGGAGACCCGGAAACCCGCCCGGGCAAATCGGCGCCCCGCGGCACGATAGCCGGCGCCGCCTCCTTGATGGAAGCGCCCGATTCTGGTAAGCTCCGTTGCCTCTTTATCCGTCCCGTCGGGACGGATCGAGGGCTCGCCCCGTAGGGGCGGACCTGAGTCCACAGGGAGGAACCATGAGGTCCTACGAACTGATCACCATCTTTCCCGCCGAGGAAGAGCTCTTCCGCGTCGGGAAGGAGACGGTCCTGGCCGAGCTCGCGAAGCACGGCGCCGAGATCGTCAAGGAAGAGGACATGGGAGAGCGCCAGCTCGCCTATGCCATCAACAAGCGCCCGCGCGGGCACTACGTCCTGTTCAACGTGAAGCTCGGCACCGACAAGATCGCCCCGGCCGAGCGCGCGTTCATGCTGAACCCCAACGTGCTCAAGCACATCTTCGTCAGGGTCGACGAGTAAGGGCATCGCCATGGCCGATGTCAACGTCGTCGTGCTTGTCGGCAACCTCACCAGGGACGCCGAGCTGAAGTATCTCAATTCCGGAATCGCGGTGTGCGAGTTCTCGCTCGCGATCAACTCGCGCCGGAAAAGCGGTGACCAGTGGATTGACGAAGCCCACTTCTTTGACATCACGTTTTTCGGCAAGGGAGCCGAAGCGGTCCACCGCTACCTGGTCAAGGGGAAGCAAGTCGCCGTCAACGGCGAGCTTCGCCAGGATCGCTGGGAGCAAGACGGCCAGAAACGTTCCAAGGTCAAGATCGTCGCCAACAACGTCCAGCTGCTCGGCGGCGGACAGCGCGACGGTTCCGGCTACGAAGGCGGCGAGAGCCGACCGTACGCGTCCCAGGGACAAGGTCCGGCCCAGAACCAGGGCCAGGGCGGCTACCGCGAGGAGCGCCCGGCGCAGGCCCGCCAGGGCCAGGCGCCCCGCCAGGCTCCTCCGCAGGACGATTTCCCCGACGACATCCCTTTCTGACACTACCCCAAGGAGACACGCAATGTCCGACATGAAGGATACCCGTGAAGACATGAGGCCCCCGCGCGAGATGCGCGAGGGTTCCGAGGGCGGCGATTCCCGCCGCGACGACGAAGGCCGGCCCTCCGGCCCCCGCGGCGGACGCAAGGGCTTCTTCCGCAAGAAGGTCTGCAAGTTCTGCGCCCAGAAGCTGAAGATCGACTACAAGGATCCGGATACCCTCCGCCGCTTCATCACCGAGCGCGGCAAGATCCTGCCCCGCCGCATCACCGGTTCCTGCGCCAAGCACCAGCGCCGGCTCGCCGTGGCGATCAAGCGCTCGCGCGCCATCGCCTTCCTGCCCTACGTGACGAAGTAAGGCGGAAGCCCGTGTCCGAAGCCGTCGAGAGACGAAGCGGCGCCGTGCCGGCGCTCGTTTCCGGAGCGCTTTCCGGGGTCCTCTACGCGACCCTGGCGCCCGCCTTCCTGGCGCCCTTGCAGGCCGCCGGCAGGCGCGGCGGGTTCCGCGCGCTCCTCGTCTCCGGCGGCATCGCCCTCGCGGCCTGCGCAGGCGTCACCTTCGCCCGACTCCGCGCTTTCGGAGTCCCCTTCGGGGCGCTCGACGTCCTCCCGGGGCTCCTCATGCCGGTCTCGCTCGTCGCCGCGCTCGTTCTCGTGAACGTGCCGGCCCTGGGCGGTGTAGGGCTCGCGTACCGGCTCCTCCTGGGCGCCGGGATCGCGGCGCTCGGCACCTTGCCGGCACTCCTGCCCGTCGTGGCCGGCCCCGATGCGGTCGCCCAACTGGAGCGGATGTTCAGCGCGGTGGCGGAGGTCATGACCGGGGGAGCGGAGGGGCTTGAAGGCTTCGACGCGGCCGCCCTCGCGGCCGAGTTCCGCATGGCGATGACGAACGGCTTCGTCGCTGCGCTCTTGTTCATCCTGACGGCCAACTACTGGGTCGGCGTGCGTTTCGGCCACAAGGCCGGCGAGCCACCGGAAGCCGGTCTCCGGAGCTTCAGGGTTCCCGCCGGCCTGCTTTGGCCTTTCCTGGCCGCCTGGGCCGCCACCCTCGTCACGCGTGTCCTCGAGACGGGCGCCGTCGAGGTCGTGGCCTGGAACGTCTCGCTGCCGCTTTCCGTCCTTTACGGCTTCCAGGGCCTCTCGCTGCTCGGCCGCCTGGCCGCGCGCTGGATACCCCGGCCGCTCCGCTTTGCGGCTGCGTTCACGCTCGCCGTACTGGCCGTTTCCCCGGCGACCGGCCTCGCGGTCGCGATCGCCTTTCCGGTTCTCGGCCTGTCCGAGACCTGGATTCCCTACAGAACCACCAAGGAGATCACCGATGAAGGTCATCCTGAACAATGACGTTCCCAACCTCGGCGAGCTCGGAGACGTCAAGGACGTCGCCCGCGGCTTCGCGAGGAATTACCTCCTCCCGCGCGGACTCGCGTTCCCCTTCACCAAGAAGGCGGTCGAGCTCTTCGAGAAGCGCAAGGACGAGATCGCCAAGCGCAAGGAAGAGAAGCGCCTCGCCGCCGCCGGCCTCAAGGCCCGCCTCGAGGCCGAGGAGATCGCCATCTCCATGCCCGCCGGCCACAACGGCAAGCTCTACGGGGCGGTCACCAACCAGACCGTGGTCGACGAGCTCCTGAAGCGCGGCATCGAGGTCGACCGGAAGAAGGTCGAGGTCCCCGGTCGCGCCATCAAGAGCGTCGGCAACTACAAGGTCGCGGTGCACCTCTACGAGAAGGAGGAGGCCGTCGTCCGCGTGTCCGTGAAGGGCACCTCAGCCAAGGACGAACACGCCGCGCGGAACGAGCCGAAGCACGAGCGCAAGCACGAGGTGAAGACCGAGGCTGTCGCCGAAGTGGCCGCCGAACCCGCCGCCGAGGAACCCGCCCAGACCGAAGAATAAGGAAGATCGATGGCCCAGACGCCGCTCAAGGACAAGGTCCCGCCGCACGACGCCGAGGCCGAGCAGGCGGCGCTGGGCGCCATCCTCCTCGATCCGGACGCGGTTCCGCTCGTTTTGCGGTTCCTGCGTCCGGAGGATTTTTACGTCAACGCCAACCGCTCCTGTTTCGCGGCGATAGTCTCGCTGTACGAGAAGGGGCAGAAGGCCGACCTGATCACCCTGACCGACGAGCTCCGCCTCATGGGCGAGCTCGACCGGGTCGGTGGCCCCGCCTATGTGGCCCGCCTGACCGACGTCGTGCCCTCGAGCGCCAACGTCGAGTATTACGCGCGCATCGTGCAGGAGCAGTCCGTCCGGCGGGCCCTGCTCAAGCTGGCCCAGAAGGTCAGCGCCGAGGTGTTCGAGGATTCCATGGAGAGCGTCTCCATCCTCGACTCGGCCCAGGGCCGCATCTTCGAGCTGTCCGAACACCGGCAGACGGTCACCTACCGCTCGGTCAAGGAGCTCCTGCCCGAAACCATCAAGACCATCGAGCGCCTGGCGAAGAGCAAGACCGCGTACACGGGCGTCCCGAGCGGCTTCGCCGACCTCGACGCCATGACGAGCGGCTTCCAGCCGAGCGAGTTCATCGTAATCGGCGCCCGGCCGAGCGTCGGCAAGACCGCCTTCGCGCTCACCCTCGCGTCGCGCGCCTCCATCGACCACAAGATCCCCGCCGCCTTCTTCTCGCTTGAAATGGCCGACATGGCCATCATGCAGCGCCTCGTCTCGAGCGAAGCCCGCATCGCCAGCGAGAAGATCCGCACGGGCCTGATCAAGCCGAGCGACTTCCAGAGCCTCATGGACACGGCCGGCCGCATCTACGAGGCGCCGCTCTTCATCGTCGACATGCCGAACATGAAGCTGCTCGACCTCCGGACCATGGCGCGCCGCTTGGCGACGGAGAAGGGCGTCAAGATCATCTTCGTAGACTACCTGACCCTCATCACCCACGAGAATTCCGACCTGCCCCGCTGGGAGCAGATCTCCAGCATATCGCGCTCGCTCAAGGCTCTCGCCCGCGAGCTCCGCATCCCCATCGTGGCGCTCTCGCAGCTGAAGCGCGAGGCGGAGGGCAAGCAGCCGACCATGGCCGACCTCCGCGAATCGGGCTCCATCGAGCAGGACGCCGACCTCATCCTCTTCCTCCACCGCGACCGCGAGATCGACAAGAAGAAAGAGGACCGCTCGTCGGTCATCGAGACCCAGCTGATCGTCGCGAAGCAGCGCAACGGCCCGGTCGGCATGGTCGACCTGGCCTTCCTTCCTTCGTACACCCGCTTCGAGGCGCTTGAAAAGCACGGCCGCTAGTCCTATCCTCAAGTCTGATCGAACTGGCCGGAACACGAAAACGAGGGGAGCGAGCGCATGGACCTTCAGCGTGACTACGATTTCAGCGTCCTGGTGAACGAGGCCGAACGCATGGTGCTCGACGAGCTCGGGCGCGAGCTCGAAGGGGCCGAGGAGCGCGGAACCTGCATCTGCCAGGACTGCGTCCTCGACATGGCCGCCTACGCGCTCAACATGCTGAAGCCCCTCTACCGGGTGAGCCTGCTCGGCACCATGTACGCCCACGCCGCCGACGGCACCGCCTTTTCCGACCAGGTAAAGGCAGCTGTCCGGGCGGCCGTCAAGAAGATTTCCTCGAACCCCGGCCACGACTGAGGCTCGGGCGGCCCGCCCGGCGGAAACCATCCACGGTCCGCCGGCAGGCGGACGCCGTCCTATTCCTCTTCGGCAAGCGCCTCGAGGGAACGTACCGAGCGGTAGGGACCCTTGAAAATCTCCCTGAAGGTGTCCTCGCCCATCTTTCGCTTTTTGCCCGCAGCGATATCGCGGAAGGTTTCCTCGGGAATCCTCAGCACGCCGGTTTCGCCTTCGCGGGCTCCGTATAGGTGAAACACGAGGCGCCCCGGTTCCTTCCCCATGTAGAACACCGCGAGCTCGGCCTCCGGGTTCTCCTCGCCTGCTCGGCCGAGCAGGTAGAATTTGAGGATTTCCGCGGCTTCCGGATCGACTCCGTCGCGCACCAGCCTGGCCCGCTCGAAGAGCTCGGGATAGCCGACCAGGACCTCGCAGGCCGCGGGCAGGTCCGCCTTGCCCGAGTAGAACTCGAGCCGCTCGAGTTCAGGCAGGACCCAGAGCTCGCGCGAGAGTGCCATACCCTTCACCCTCACGGCGAATTCGGGCTTGAGCTTGGCGCCGCAGTGCGGACAGGTGAAGGCCATGAACTCGCCCTCGCCCAGACGGACGAGCAGGCCGGGGTCCGCGTCCAGATCCACCGACTCGGGGACTTCCGCGTCGAAGGACTTGTCGCACAGGCAGGTGATGCTTCGCACGTCGCGCTCCTTTTCCTTGGGGTCCGCCGTCCTAGCGTCCGGCGAAGAACATGAAATCGGCCACCATGGCAAGAAGGAAGATGCCCAGCACGATGACCATGCCGACGCTCTGGTAGCGGAAGACGTTCCTGGGCTTCGGCGCCTTTCCCCGGATGATTTCCGCCAGGAAGAGCAGGATCCAGCCGCCGTCGAGGACGGGGATGGGCAGCAGGTTCATGACGCACAGGCCGATCGAGAGCATGGCGAGGAAGGAGAAACCGACCGAAAACCCTTCTCCGATGCCGTCGCGGAAGCCGCGCGAGGCGGTTTCGCCGACCGTCACGGTGATTCGCATCGGGCCCGAGACCGCCTTGAGCGGATCCACGCCGGAGAAGAGTCCCGCGAGTCCGCGGAGGGTTCCGGTGACGATGCGCGAGGTCTCGGCGCCGCCCATGACGATCGCGTCCGCGAGCGAATCGGCCTCGACCCGCCAATCGACGGTGCCCATGGCGAAGCCGAGCCCGGCTTGGCCGTCCGGACTCCAGAGCGGGATGACGCGCAGCGGCAGCGTCGAACCGTCCCGTTCCACGCGCAGGTCCAAGAATTCGGGCCGCGATGCGAGCGCGGCGGACAGGGCTTGCGCGTGGGCCAGCGGATTTGCGCCGACCTCGACGACCCGGTCGCCGACGCGGAGGCCCGCTATGTCCGCGGGTCCTCCGGCTTCCACGAGGCTTACGACGGGTTCGGCCATGGGATAGACGCCGAGCTTCCCCGCCCCGGTCGCCTTTTCCCGTTCGGGTCGCGCGACGAGTTCGAGCGTCGCGCCGTCACGCTCCACCAGGAGCCGGAGCTCGCGACCGCCGGCCATGCTCACCGCTTCCTGCACCTGGGCGAAATATTCCACGGGCTCGCCGTCGATGGCCACGACGCGGTCGCCCGAGCGGAGCCCGGCGAGCTCTGCGGGGTAGGGACCGGAGGCGCGGGGTCCGTCGACCTCGCTCGCGAGGAGTAGCCGGCTTTCGTAGGTGGTGACGGTGTAGCCTGAACCGTAGACAGCGATGAAGACGAGGAAGGCGAAGACGAGGTTGAACGCCGGCCCCGCCAGGGACACGATGATGCGCTTCCAGGCTGGCGCGCCGTAATAGCTGCCCTCTTCCCGCGGCACCTCGGCGTCGTTCCGCTCGAGCGCGGTGCGGAAGGCATCCTCCCCCTTCATCCGGCAGTAGCCGCCTATGGGCAGCGCCGAGAGTCGGTAGTCGGTGCCGCCGCGCTTGAAGCCGACGATGCGCGGACCCCAGCCGAGGCTGAAGGCCTCGACCTCGATGCCGGACAGCTTGGCGGCCAGGAAATGGCCGAGCTCGTGGACGAATACGACGATGCCGAAACCGATGAGTCCGAGCAGGATGTTCAAACGTGGATTCCTTTCACCGCGTTCCGCGCGGCCGCTCGGGCCGCCGCGTCCGCGGCGAGCACTTCATCGAAAGTAGCGACGCGGGCAGGCCAGCGTCCAGCGAGGACCGCCTCGACGACCCGCGCGATGCCGAGATAAGGCAGGGTGCCCGAGCGGAAGGCTTCGACGGCCACCTCGTCAGCGGCGTTGTAGGCGACGCAGGCGCCTTCGCCGGAACGGAGCGCCTCGTAGGCGAGGTCGAGCAGGGGATAGCGCGCCGCCTCGGGCTCCGAGAACTCGAGCCGGGCGCCGGCCAGGTCGAGCCGCCCGAAGGCGCAGGGCTCGAGCGCGGGCCAGGTGATCGCGTTCTGGATCGGCACGCGCATGTCGGGCTCGGAGACCTGCGCGTACAGCGTGCCGTCGGTGGTGCGCACCAGGGCGTGGACGCGGCTCTGCGGATGGACGAGCACCTTCACCCGCTCCGGAGCGATGCCGAAGAGCCGAACCGCCTCGATGACCTCGAGGCCCTTGTTCGCCATGGTCGCGGAGTCGATGGTTATCTTGGCGCCCATCGACCAGTTCGGGTGCCTCGTCGCCTCGGCGACGGTGATCGAGCCGAAGCTGCCGAGGGGCCGATCGCGGAAGACGCCGCCGGAGGCGGTCAGTACGAGCTCCTCGATGGAATCGGCGCCGAAGCGCTCGTGCAGGGCGAATACGGCGGCGTGCTCGGAATCCACGGGAATTACGCGGGTGCCGCGACGGCGCGCCTCGTCCATGACGAGGGAGCCGGCCATCACCATCGTTTCCTTGTTGGCCAGGGCGAGCCTGGCTCCGGAACGGATGGCCGCGAGGCTCGGCATGAGGCCGGCAGCGCCCGCTACGCCGTTGACGACGACGTCGGCGCCGCAGCGTTCGACCAAGCGGACAAGCCCCTCGGCGCCGCCGTGCACGACGCGCGGATCCCGCGCCGACGCGCCGCTCAGGGCCAGCTCGGCGACGGGCCAGGCCCTCGCCGCGGCGAGCAACCCTTCCTCGTCGCTGTGCGCGGACAGGGCCACTACGACCGCTCGGTCGGGACCGAGCGCGGCGATCGCCTCGAGTGTCTGGGTTCCGATGGAACCCGTCGCGCCGAGTACCGCGACCCTGATCGGTGCCGGCATCGTTACCTGAAGATTCCGAGTGCCTGGGAAGCCAGCAGGAAGGCCGGCGCCGCGAAGAGCAGGTTGTCGAAGGAGTCGAGGAAGCCGCCGCGTCCCGGTACGATGCTGCCGGAATCCTTGACCCGGGCCGAGCGTTTCAGGGCGGATTCGAAGAGGTCGCCCATGATGTCGAGCACGCCGACCGCCAAGCCCAGCGCGGCGAGCTCGATCACACTTCCTGCAACCGTTTCCGGGAAGACGATTCCCGCGAGGATGGCCATGAGCACCGAGCCGGTCAGTCCGCCGATAAAACCCGAGAGGCTCTTGCCGGGGCTGACGGGCACGATGCCCCGCTTCCTGCCGAAAAGCATGCCGGTGGCCCAGGCCAGGCTGTCGTTGGCGAACGCGACCGCGACGAAAACGAGGATGCGCACGGTGGCGGGACCGGGGAGGCCGATCAGGAGCATGAGGGGCGCCGATACGAGCCCGGGGTAGAGCAGGGCGAAGGCGTAGCCAGACACTCGAGGTTCAACGCCGTCCATCTCCGCCTGGTTCCTGACGAAGGCATAGCGCGACAGCAGGAGCGCCGCGACGAGGGGCAGGAGCACCGCGGCGCCATAGCCCAGGAGCTCGAAGGCGCGCTCCGGCGCGAAGGCGGCGGTAGCCCAGACCGCGAGGGGCGGCAGTGCCGCGAGGGTCGCCGTCACGGCGGGGCGGATCGGAACGCCGCGCGCCGCCCAGAGGCCCGCGAGCTCGACGCCGCATCCTGCGATGAAGGCGACGCCCAAAAGGGCGAGCGCCGCATGGCCGTACCAGGGCGCCAGGACGATGAGGGCGACCAGGGTCGGCACGCCAAAGAAAAAGAGGAGTAGACGCTGCGCGAGATTGCTCATGGGACTCCGCCGAAACGCCGCTCACGGCACGTGTAATCATCGAGCGCCTGCTCGAGGTCGGCACGGTCCCAGTCGGGCCAGAGCCGCGGAGAAAACCACAGCTCGGCGTAGGCCGCCTGCCAGATCATGAAATTCGAAGTTCGCTGTTCGCCGCCCGTGCGGATAAGAAGGTCCAGGTCCGGCAGCTCGGGACGGTCGAGCCGGTTCGCTATCGTCGTCTCGGTGAGCTCGACGCCATCCCGGGCGGCTTTCCGGCATGCCCGGACGATCTCGTCGCGGCCCCCGTAGTTGATGGCGAGGTTGACGGTCATCCGGTCGAAACGGGCGGTATCCGCGACGACGGACGCGATCTCGGAGCGGACTTCCTCGGGCAGGCCCGACGCGTCGCCCGAATGTACGACCCGGAGTTCGCGTTCGCGGTAGAAATCGAACTCCGCGCGCAGGTGTCCGCGGATCAAGGCCATGAGGAAGGAGACTTCCTCGGCGGCCCGCTTCCAGTTCTCGGTGCTGAAGGTATAGAGGGAAAGCCACTTGACGCCGAGGTCCTCGGCGGCCGCGACGATGCGCTTGGCCGCCTTGAGCCCTTCCCGGTGCCCTTCGGTGCGCGGCAGGCCGCGGGCCTTCGCCCAGCGGCCGTTGCCGTCCATGATGACGCCGACGTGCAGGTCGTCGGCGCAGGCCTGGTGGATGCCCACGCCTAGACCTCCATGATTTCCTTTTCCTTCTCCTCGAGCGCCTTGCCCACCTGGGCGACGTAGGAGTCGGTCAGCTTCTGGAGCTCGTCCTCGGCCTTCTTGACCTGATCTTCGGGAGCCCCGTCCTTGAGTCCCTTCTTGAGGTCCTCGAGGCCGTCGCGGCGGATGTTCCGCAACGCGACGCGGGAATTCTCCGCGCTCGCCTTCGCCTGCTTGACCAGCTCCTTGCGGCGCTGCTCGGTGAGCGGCGGAATGGCGATGCGGATCACCTTGCCGTCGTTGGAGGGATTCAGGGCCAGGTCGGATTTCTGGAGAGCCTTCTCGATCTCGCCGATCAGGGTGCGGTCCCAAGGCTGCACGACGATGAGGCGGGCCTCTGGAACCGAAACGGTGGCGACCTGCGAAAGCGGGGCCTTCTCGCCGTAGTAGTCGACCCTGATGCGGTCGAGCAGCGAGGGCGAAGCCCGCCCCGTGCGGATGCCGTTGAACTCGTCCTTGAGGGCGGCGAGGCTCTTCTTCATCTTCTCTTCGCAGGCGCGCTTGACTTCGTCCATGATTCCCCCCGGATTTCCGGTCCTCTCGATGCGCGCCGTCCCGCGTGGAATGGCGCTCCTGTCGGGCGGACGGGGACTCGAGGCCGCCCGGCGCCCTCCGATGTCAGGACGCCCCGCGCCGTCCCGGAACGCGTCCGGCGGCGCGGGGCGCTTGAGCCCGGGCTCCCCTTACTCCTGGCCGACGCGGAACGCGACGAAGCCGGTGATGGAGAGCTCGACGCCGGCGGCCTTGGCGAGGTCCGCCATGACCTTCGACACCTTCTGCTTCTCGTCCTTCACGAAACCCTGGTCCATCAGGCAGATGTCCGCCATGAGCTTCTGGATCTTGCCCTTGACGATGCCTTCGACGACGTTGGCGGGCTTGCCCTTCATCTTCTCGTCGCCCTCGATCTGCTTCTCGAAAATGCCCTTCTGCTCGGCGATGTAGTCGGCCGCGACCTGGGACTGATCGAGGAACATCGGGCGGAAAGCCGCGATGTGGAGGGCGACGTCGTGCACGAAGCCCGTGACCGCCGCGTTCTTCCAAGCCTCGGCCTTGTCGGCCTTCGCCGTGACGACGACGCCGATCTTGCCCTCGCCGTGGACGTAGGAGTGGAGCCACTCGCCGGCCTTCGCCTTGACGAGCGCGACACGGCGGAGGGTGATGTTTTCCTTGATGACGGACGCGATGTCCTTCACCATGCCCTCGAGCTTGTCGTTGGCGGCGGCGATGTCGCCGTCGAAGGCGAGGTCGGCGACCTTCTGGCCGGCCTTGATGAAGTCCTCATTGCGGGCCACGAAGTCGGTCTCGCAGGCGATCTCGATCATGGCGATCTTGGACTCGGTCTCCTTGAGGAAGACGCGACCCTCGTTGGTGGCGCGGCCGGCGCGCTTCTCGACGCCGGCGAGACCCCACTCCTTGAGGAGCTTCTCGGCGGCGGCGGCGTCGCCAGCCGCCTCGGTCAGGGCCTTCTTGCAGTCCATCATGCCCGCGCCGGTCTTCTCGCGCAGGGTCTTGATGTCGTTGGCGTTGATGCTCACGGATATCTCCTTGGAAAGCCGCGTCCCCGCTCTGGTGCGGACGCGGCGCGGATGGCGAAGGGAAGGGACGCCCCGAAGGGCGTCCCGGTCGAGCTAGGTGCTAGCGGGCCTCGTAGAGCTTGTCCTCGTCCGCCACGACGGCGGGCGCGGGCTCTTCGACGACCGGGGCCTTGGGCGCGGATTCGGGATTGTAATTCTCGATGTCGACCTCGACCTCGTCTTCCTCGACGGGGCGGGCATCGGTCTTGACTTCCTCGACCGCCTCTTCCTCGTCGCCGAGTCCCTCGATGATCTTGAGGCCGGTCTCGTTGTCGGCCTCGACCACCGCGTTGGCGATGATCTGGGTGAAGAGGCTGATCGAGCGGATGGCGTCGTCGTTGCCGGGGATCGGGTAGGTGATGCCCTCGGGATTGCAGTTGGTGTCGACGATGGCGACGATCGGGATGCCGAGGCGCTGGGCCTCGGTGACGGCGATCGCTTCCTTGCGGGTATCGATGACGAAGAGGGCGCCCGGGAGCTCCTTCATGTCCTTGATGCCGCCGAGGTTCTTCTCGAGCTTGGTCTTTTCCTTGACGAGTCCGGCGATTTCCTTCTTGGTAAGGTTCTCGAAGGTGCCGTCGATCTCCATCTTCTCGATCTTCTTGAGGCGGAGGATGGACTTCTTGATGGTGGTGAAGTTGGTGAGCATGCCGCCCAGCCAGCGGTTGTTGACCCAGAACATGCCGCAGCGCTCGGCTTCCTTCTGGATGGCCTGCTGGGCCTGCTTCTTGGTGCCGACGAAGAGCACGGTCTTGCCGCCGGCGACGATCTTGCGGATCGCGTCGTAGGCTTCCTTGATGGACTGGATGGTCTTCTGGAGATCGATGATGTGGATGCCGTTCCGCTCGGCGAAGATGTACTTCTTCATCCGCGGATCCCAGCGCTTGACCTGGTGCCCGAAGTGAACTCCGGACTCGAGCAGGTTCTTCATGGTAACGACTGCCAAAGCGGTCCTCCTGCGGCCGCGACGAGCTGTCGCGACCCCCTTCCCTTGTTCTCGACCGCGCGCGGGTCGCCGCTGGGGCGCTCCGGACGGACGGAAAATGCGCCTTCCCCGGAGGGAATGGCGTTCGGCGTCGACCGCGAGGCGGCCGCGCCTTCCGGCACCATTTCAGAAACGGTAGCCGGCGGCCCGGAGCATACCATAGACCACCGCGAGGGGCAAGCCCACGACCCCGGAGTACGAGCCGTCTAGTCGCGCGGCGAAGAGCGCGGCCCGTTCCTGGATGCGGTAGGAACCAGCCACGCCCTCCCATTCGCCCGAGTCGAGATACCATTCGATCTCCGCGGGCGATAGCGAGAGGAACTCGACGAGCGTGGCGCTGCCCGCCTCCACGAGCCCTCCCGACGCGCGGTCGAGCAGGGCAAGCCCCGAGTGGACCGTGTGCTCGCGGCCCGAAAGCAGGGCGAGGTGCGTCGCCGCCTCGGCGCGATCTCGCGGCTTGCCGAGTACTCGGTCCTCGATCGCGACGAGGGTGTCCGCGCCGAGCACCCAGCGCGGGTCGCCCGCTCCGGCCATCGCCGCGACCGCGCGCGCCTTGTCCGATGCGAGGGAGCGCACGCGCCGCGCCACGGGCTCGCCGTCGCGGGCGGATTCGTCCACATCCGCCGGTCGTACGACAAGCGGGAAGCCGAGCGCGCTCAGGGCTTCGAGGCGACGGGGCGAGGCTGAGGCGAGCAGGATGGGTTCCATGAGCTCATTCTAGCCGAGCCGCGGGTCGGGGTCGAGCGTGAGGGTAACCCCAGGGCTGGCGGGCGCCGGGCCGGGCCGGGGACAGAGCTGCCTCCGGCGGGCTCGGGGACAGAGCAGCCTGAAGCCTGAGGGGTTAGCGGGGGCAGAGCAAGCACGACCAAGCCCCTCGCCGGCGGGCACGGGGACAGAGCACCATGAGAAGCTCGAGGGTCGGCCCCTTGGCGGAAGCCCCCTCGCTTGACACCCCCCGTCCGGGCGGTCTAGTATCGACCGACGGTCGGGAGATTAGCTCATTTGGATAGAGCGACAGCCTCCGGAGCTGTAGGTGGGCGGTTCGAATCCGCCATCTCTCAGGGGAAGACGGCATCCGGCGCGGATGCCGTCTTTTTTTGCGCAGCGCGCGGATTCCGCCGCGTCAGGTCCGCGGGCGCCGGCGCGCCTCACTCCACCGGCAACAGGAAGGCGAGGATCTCGGGTAGCCTCCGGTACCAGGCTGCCTCGTTGTGGTCGGCGCCGGGAAAGAGCTCGAAGCGGTAATCCGGGCCGGGCCGGAAGCCGCCCGAGCGGAGGACCTCGTCGAAGGCGCGCGCGAACGGGACGAGCGTGCCGTCGAGCCCTGCCGTGCCGCAGTCGAGCCAGAAGCGGGGAAGGATCAGGCCGGCGGCTGCGATCGCCGGCAGGTACGTTTCGCGCGCGAGCGCGGTGAGTCCACCCGAAAGTTCCTTCTCGTCTCCCGGCGCGTAGGAGACGGCGGCGGCCAAGCCGAAGACGCCGGGCCGCGAAAGCGCCCAGTAAGAAGCCAGGGTGCCGCCGTAGCTCGAGCCCACGACCCCGGTGTTCGCGCGGTCCCCCAAAGTGCGGTAGCGCCGGTCGATCTCGGGTTTGAGGACCTCTACCGTCCAGTCGCGGTAGTACTCCGCGATTGCGAGGGCGCGCGAGTCCGTTCCGTCCGAGGCGCGGTGGAAGCCCGCACCCGCGTACTCCTGGCTCCGGTAACCCGTGTTGGATATCGAGACGATGATGGCCGGCCGCACCGTCCCCGCGGCGACGAGCCGGTCCATGACCGTTTCCGCTTTCCATCCGCCGTGGTTGGCCGCGCTCGAGTCCCAGACGTTCTGGCCGTCCTGGAAGTAGAGCACCGGATAGCGCCGGTCCGGATCCGCGTCGTAGCCTGCGGGCAGGTACACCAGCACGCGGCGCGTCGCGACTGAATACCGGTCGGGAAGCTCCCGGCCATGGAGCAGGAACGGAAACTCCGCCATTTCGATGCGAGAAGCGCCCGCTTCCCTCAGTACGCTCATGTAGTGTCCTTTCGCCTCCACCGCCGGATTGCCCGGATCGCGGAGCTGCGCCGCGAGGCCCGACGCGTCCCGCGCGAGGAAAATATAGGAAGCCTTCGCCCCGTCCGGCGCGGCGTAGCCCTTCCAGAACCATCCTGAGTCGGCGTAGGGGATGAGCGGATCGGGTCCGCCCGGCGCGTTGAAGCTCGCAACGATGGTCACCGACGCCGCGCCCGGCGCGCGGACCGCGAACCAGATCCGGTTTCCTTCGCGCAGGGGCAGGGAACCGGGCGGCAGGACGCCGTCGGCTCCTGCCCCGTCCATCAGCGCGGCGAGCGCGGCCGGGGGTTCCGCGGCGTCGAGCGCGGACCAGCCTTCCTGGTAGCGGGGGGCCGCCGAGCCGGGTTCGGCCACATCTTCGCCAGACTCGCCGAGCTCCTCCGCGGCTTCCGCGAAGGGGTCCGTCGAGGCGCAGGCTCCCGTCAGCACGAGGACGAAGCCCGTCAGGCAAAGAGCGGCCAGGAGGCCGGCGAGGCGAGGCGCGCGCTCGCGGCGCGTCCGTTCCATCGAGGTGTATTCAATGTCCATGCTCCGAGCATACACCACGCCGGGCTTGCGGCGAAGCGCCCGGACCCGCCGATTTTCCGCGCCGCGGCCCTTCACGACGGTCTCGTCGCGGCGGTATTTTCTCCTTTTCCCGTCCGAACCGGCAAGGAGCCACCCATGTCCGAAAGCGGCAGCTGGAAGAAAAAGCTCGCCCTCTTCCTCTCGAGCCAGACCGTCTCCATGTTCGGCTCCTCGCTCGTGCAGTACGCCATCGTCTGGTCCATCACGCTCGACACCCGCTCCGGCGTCATGATGACGCTCGCGGTGGTGTTCGGCTTCGTACCGATGTTCGTGGTCTCGCCCTTCGCGGGCGTCTGGGCCGACCGCCACTACCGCAAGAAGCTCATAATGCTCTCCGACGGGCTCATCGCCGGGGCCACGCTCGCGGCGGCCCTGCTGGTCATGGCGGGCTTCCGTTCGGTGTGGCTGCTCCTCGGCACCTCGGCGGTGCGCGCCTTCGGGCAGGCAGTCCAGGGGCCGGCGGTCGGGGCCATCCTGCCGCAGTTCGTGCCCGAGGAAAAACTCATGCGGGCGAACGCCGTCAACGGAACCATACAATCGGCGGTGATGCTGGTGTCGCCGATGATAGCCGGCGCCCTGCTGTCGCTCGCGCCGCTCGAAGCCATCTTCTTCATCGACGTCGTCACCGCGGCGGCGGCCATCGGCATCCTGATCTTCCTGCGCGTGCCGCCCCATGCCAAGGCCATGGAGCGCGTCCGCACAAGCTACTTCCGCGATATGGCGCTCGGGCTCCGCTACATCCGCGAGCACCGCTACCTCGTCACCTTCTTCGTCTACCTCGGACTGCTCCTCGTCATGGTATCCCCCTCGGCCTTCCTGACGCCGCTCCAGACGACGCGGAGCTTCGGCGCCGAGGTGTGGCGGCTCACGGCCATCGAGATAGCCTTCTCGGTCGGCATGATCGGCGGAGGCGCGCTCGCCTCGATCTGGGGCGGCTTCCGGAACCGCATGCGCACCCTGGTCCTCTCGAACCTGGTCATGGCCTCGTGCGCGCTCGGCCTCGCCCTCGTGCCCTCGTTCCCCGTCTACATCGCGGTGATGGCCGTCTTCGGCGTCGCCATGCCCTTCTGGAACGCGCCGTCCTCCACCATGATCCAGGAGCACGTCGAACCCGAGTACCTCGGCCGCGTCTTCTCCGTCATGGGCATGCTCTCGACCTCGCTCATGCCCCTCGGCATGCTCGTCTTCGGCCCGCTCGCGGACCTTGTGCCGGTCGAAACCCTCCTCCTCGTTTCGGGCGCCTTCATGCTGGTCCACGGCCTGGCGGCCCTCGCGAACCGCAGGCTGATGGAGGCGGGCAACCCGGTTGCGCCGACGGTGGCGGCCACGGCTCCGGCAAACGCGGGGTAGCCGGATAAGGCAAGGGGGGAGAAAGGGGCTTCGCCTTCATCCGCGGGCGCGCGCCTTCACCCCCGGCACCGTGGTCGAAGGGCCGTCTGCGCCCGGCGCGCGGAAGCCGGGGTCCGGAGCGCGGAAACGGAGGTTCCCGCGCTCCGCCGCGGGCGGCTTTCCGCCCGCGCGCGTTCATTTCGCGCCGAAGGCCTTCGCGAGTTCGGGAGCCCAGGCTTTCACCAGGTCGGCGTCCCACGAGTCGAACATGAGCTTGCCGAACATGGTCATCCGTCCCCCGAAGGCCGTTTTCGCGACCGGACGGACACCGAGCTTCGCCAACACCGGATCAAGGAAGAGAGCGACCGCCTCGGCCTGCCGCTCGGGTATCGTCCCTTCGGCCGGCGCGTCGGGCGCCGCGCCGGGCTTCTTCCCGTTGAGGACGCCGCCCGCCGACACGAAGACCGCGACGCTCTTGCCCGCCTTGCCGAGCTTCGCGACGAGCCGCTTGGCCGAACCCTTCCACATGCCGGCCATGATCGACGAGCCGACGACGAAGCCGTCGTAGGCCGACAGGTCACCGGTTCCGACGCGGGCGGCGTTTCGTTCCTCGGCTTCGATGCCGGGCAGTTCCGAAAGGGCGCGCGCGAGCACGATGGCGCTGGCGCGGGTGGAACCCTGGCGCGTGGCCCAGGCGACGAGCAGTTTCATGCAAACCTCCTTATCAAACCCGGCGACGCCGGGTCAGCCTATCGAGAGCAATACCTTGACGCAGAGCTCGAGCAGGGAAACGCAGTCGTCGCGCGTGGTGTGGTAGCCGCCGCCCGAGGTCTCCTGGCGGATTACCACGGTGCCGTACTCGCCGTCGCCGCCAGGCTCGACCACCCAGCCTCGAGAGCGCAGCCGCGAGAAGGCGGCGTAGGCCGCTCCTTTCATACCGCGCGTCAGCGCGACGGCGTAGAGGTAGGGCACCTGCCCGTTCGGGCCCGAATTGACGGCCGCCTGCAGCTGGACGCCGATGAGGTCGCCCGTTTTCCGCCGCGGCTCGAGCATGAAGCGGAGATCCTCGGGAATGTCGCGCTGCTCCTTGTCCTTGTCGAAGCGCAGGTAGGGCGTGAGGACGAGGTCTTCCGGAAGGCTCCCGTCCATCAGGGCGAGGAAGCTCGGCAGCTTGAACGCGATGTCCTTCGGCACGTGCACGCTCACCTTGCCGAAGAATAACCCGGGCACCAGGAAGAGCGCGAAGTCGAAGAAGGCGAGCGAGGCGGGCGGCCAGGCCGCGAGCGAGAACAGCGAGGCGAAGCCGAGGCCGACAAGGGCGAGCAGGCCGAGGGCGACAGGCCCGGCCACCTTCCTCCTGAGCTTCCTCGAGGCGGCGATGTTGTCCGCGATCCGCGTCACCTCGGCGGCCGATACCGCCCGCCACTCCTCGAAGCCGAGGTCTACCGGCTTGTTCGTCGTCGGCTTGGGGGATAGGACGAGCCAGGCCGCCGCGATCGGGACGAAGCCGATCGGGACATTGCGCGTCGCGACTTGCAACAAGACGGCAGCGGCGTAGAACGCCCCGGCCAGGACGAGGCGCGAAGGCGCGCCGAGCTTCAGTATCCGGTAGCTCAGTTCCATGACCTTCCTTCCTTGGCCGCGACGCGGGCGCGACCCTCGATTTCCGCGGTGCCGACCACCCGCCAGTAGAGCGGGCAGGCCCCTTGGCAGGCGACGAAGCTGTCGCAGGCTCGGCAGGCTTCCGGCGCGAAATTCTTCCCTTTGATCCAGGCGGAGCGCTCCGAGAACCAGGTGTCCCGGAACTTTCCGTCAAGGACCGATCCGACCGGTTCCGGCCACGAGGAGCAGGGCAGGACGCTCCCGTCCGGCGCCACCGAGAGGAGGCCGTCGCAGGCCGCGCAGCTCTTGTTCCCGAGCCCGCGAGCGATCGGGTTGTAGTGGCAGAGCGGCGTCGGCGAGTACCAAAGGAAGCGGACGCCCGCCCTTCGCGCCGACTCGCGCGCGGCGTCCACGAAGGCGCCCGTCTCCGAGTACGGCACGAGCAGCGCGAGCTCGCGTTCCCCCGTTCCCGCGGGTATGAATAAATTCATGGACATGCGGCGCACGCCGAGCGCCGCGACGAAGGCGGGCAGGCCGAGCAGGGCCTCGCGGTTCGCCCGGGTCAGGGTCGAGTTGGTCTGCACCTCGATGCCCGCCTCCATGAGCGAGCTAATTCC
>JAKLEE010000100.1 GCA_022703215.1 Spirochaetota bacterium
GAAGCCGCTTGTTGAAATGCATCGAGTATTTCAACAAGCTGCTGAACCCCGCACAGTTCCCCGACCCCGACGACGAGGCCGCCCGCAAGGCGGCCTTGAGCTATTACCTCCCCGTAAAAGAGAACCACGGAGGCAGGGAGACACGGAGCCAAGAGGGAGGAAGATGGAGGAGCTTGAGAAGAGAAATGAGAGACCGCGGAAAGTCCAATTCCCTATGCCCTTTGCCCTTTTCCCCGTGCTCTCCCTCTTCCCTCCCCTTCTCCGTGCCTCCGTGGTTCAATTCTCCTTGCGGGACATCCGTGCCTCCGTGGTTCAACCCTCCTTGTCGTGCATCCATGGTTAATTTTTGCGCAGGGGGCGGAGGAGGACCCAGGTGGCGCCGGAGCCGCCTTGGGCCTTGTCGGCGTGGCCGGAGCGGCCGGCGTGGGGCGAGCGCTCGAGGACGCGGCGCGTCACGGCCTTGAGGACGGGTTCGTCGGGGGAGTGGTTGCCCTTGCCGTGGACGACGAGCACCTTGCGCGCGCCCGCGGCCGCGCTGTCGCGGAGGAAGGCCTCGAGGCGCTCCTCGGCCTCCGCGGCGCGGAGTCCGTGGAGGTCGACGCTGGCGTCCACGGGCAGTGCCTCGAGCTCGCGCTGCGTCGGGCCCGCGGCGCGGCCGCCCGGGGCTGGGGTGTCGCGCTCGCGCGCCTCGTGGGCGGCCGGCGCGCCGTAGCGGTCGAGCCACTCGGAGAGGAGCACGTTGGCGTCGCGTTCGTCGGCGCCTTCGCCGCGGCCCGCGGGCTCCGCGCGGCCGGGGCGGCCGGAGGCAGCGGGCGCGGAGGACTCTGATGCGGCGTCCTCGTCGAGGGTCTCGCGCTCGTTCGCGCGGGGCGCGCCGTGGCGGCGGAGCCAGGCGGCCATGACGGCGTTCGGGTCGCGCGCCGCGGGGATGGCGGCCTTTCCGGCGGAACCGGATCCGGAGGCTCCGGAGCCGCCCTTCCGCGCGGCCTTTTCCGCGGCCTTCGCGGCGGCTTCGCGCGCCGCCTCCTCCTCGGCCTCGGTCACGCGCCTCGGGTTGGCCAGCTTGCCCTTTCCCGGCTTTTGCGCGCGCTTCCGGGCATCCTTTTCCGCGTCGGAATTGAGGCGCTCCCATTCCTCGAAAATCTCGCCGAAACCGGGCATCAAGGACCTCCGTAGCTTGCCGCCGCTTCGTCGGGCACCCAGCCCGAGCGCGCGTCGGCGAAGGATACGCGCGCCCAGCCGCCTTCGCGCGCGAGGACGCGGGCTGCCGCGCCCGCGTCGAGGGTGAAGGAGACGCCGCCGGAGCGCGAGGGCACGGCGCGGACGGGACCGGGGCCGACCACGGCGAAGTCGCGCGTCCGCCCGGCCAGCGAGGCCCCGAGCGCGAGCGCGAAAAGGAGGCCGAGGACAAGGCAGGCGAGAACGCGGGTCGAGGCGCGGAAACGGAGCGCCGGACCGAAGCGGAGGCGGCGCCGCTCGCGTCGCCGTTCGTAGGCCATGAGCGCCGCCCCGGCCAGGAGCGGCGCCAGGGCGGCGGGGAGGAGCGCTGACGGGGGTGGCAGGACGTCGCGGGGGCGCGAGGGAAGCCGGAGGGCGGCCTCGCGCGCGTCGAGGGCGGCGGCGAGCGCCGCGCCGAGCGAGCGATCGAAGGGCCTGAGCGCGCGCTCGGCGGCGTGGAGCGCGAACGCGAAGCCGGACTCGTCCCCGGAGGCGCGGGCGGCCAGGGCCGCGCGGGCCAGGACGGCGGCGCGGCTTCCTCCGGAACGGACCGCGGGGAGCGCTTCGAGCCGGCCTAGCGCGGCGGCGAAGGCGGCGGGATCCACGGCCGCCTCCGCCCGAAGGACCAGCGGCCGCACGGCCAGGCGCCTGAGCTCTCCGCCGGGGGCGAGGTAATCCAACGCCCCGAAGCTCGCGCGGTAGTCCCCCGCCTCGCGCGCCATCACCACGCAGTCGAGGATGACGCTACCCTCGAAGCCGTCCGGCCCCGGCCGGAGCTCGTCCCGGCGCGTCACGGCAAGGTCCGCGACGGCAAGGGGGCCCGAGGGGCCTTCCACCGAGAGCGCGGGCAGGGCGACGACGGGCAGGGAGCCCGAGCCTTCGAGGACGAGCGCGAAGGAGAAGGCGCCCCCGGCCCGGGTCTCCGTGAGCCCGGGCTCCAGCCGCAGGGAGAATCGGCCCACGGCGCGCGAGGCGCGGACGGAAGCGGGCACCTCCGTCACCTCGACGGCGGCGGCGCGGAATTCGACGCCTGGCAAGGCAGGCAGGGTGCGGGGCAGCGCCACCCGGCCCGGTTCGACTGCCAGGGCCACGAGGGAGCCGCCTGGCGCCTCGAAGGTCGAGAGCCCCGGCGCCGCGAACGGCTCCAGCTCCGCCGCGCGCCCGTCCGGCAAGGCGGCGGCGATGCGGAAGGCGGCGTAGCGGCTCACGCGCTCCGGAGCGATCCACGCGGCGTACTCGGGCTCGGGTTCGTTCGCGGACGACCCGGCGCGCACGCGGACCGCCTCGAAGCTCCGCGTCATGCCGCGCGCGCGTACCGTGATGGGGCCGGTGGAGAGCTCGCCCTCGGCCAGCACGAGGTAGGTGAGCTCGACCCGGGCGCCCGGCGCGGCCGATCCGTCGCCGCGGACGGGCACGGAGGCGGCCGAGATGAATTCCATGCCGGCGGCGCCGCGACCGGCCTCGACGGTGAGGTCGCGGACATCCACGCCCGGCAGGAGGAGGACGACCGTGAAACCCTGCCCCGGAACGGGCGTCGCGGGCGCCCAGCTCAGCGAGGCATCCTGGCCGCGCGCCGGGGCGGCCAGGAGGAAGAGGATCGGGAGGAGGATCGAGGCCGTCCGGCCGCGCGCTGTTCGCGTCATCGCAGAAGTTCCTCGCATCTAGTGGTCGTCCGGCGCGGGAGCGGTCGAGGCGGGACGCGGCGCGCGGAAGCGCCCGGTTTCCAGTTCGCGCAGGATGCCGAACAGCTCGTCACCGCCTGAATCCGAACCTTCCGCCGTCGGGGAGCGGGAGGCCGCCGAGGCGCTGCGGGCATTGCGGGACGCCTCCACGGCCAGCTCGAGGGCGCGCTTGGCCTCCAGGTCGGAGGGACGGGCGCGCAGCGCGGCGCGCAGCGAGTCGACGGCCGCGTCGTGGCGGCCGAGCTCGAGCTCGAGGAGGCCCAGGTTGTAGGCGGCGCCGAAGGCGACGCGCGGGTCGGAGGCGTCGCGCAGGGGCGCAAGCAGCGACCTCGCCGCCTCGGTTTCGCCCATGGCCGCGTAGACGTTGCCCAGGTCGAAGGATTGCACCTCGCCGGGACCGGCCGCCAGGTAGCGCGCGAGGGCGTCCTGCCGTTCGCCCCGGGCGAAGGCGGCGTTGCCGTCCAGCACGGCCAGCCTCGCGGCCGCGTCGGAGCACGAGGCGGAGAGCGCCAGGGTGGCGACGGCGAGGGGCGCGAGGAGCGGAACCCGACGCGGCCGGCGCCGGGCTGAAGCGGGTCGGGACCTCCTCATGCGAGCCCTCCCCGCGAGCGCAGGCGCGAGAGCAGGGCCCGGGCGAGCAGGGCCAGGGCGGCGGCGAAGGCGAAGGCGCCCGACCGGTCCGCGGGCATGGTCCGGGCCATCGAGCCCGGGGTGCCCGAGCCCGCCGCATCGATGAGCTCGAGGATGCCGCCGACGCTCGCCGGGTCGTCCCCGTCGAAGAAGGCGCCGCCTGACAGGGCCGCGAGGCGCGCGAGCCCCGCCGTCCTCCGCGAGCTCGAGGCCCGGCTACCGTCGACGGAGAGGACAGGACGCCCCTCCGCGTCCGACACCTCGACGGGCGCGTCGCCGCCGAAGGCCACCGAGACGATGGCGGCCCCGAAGGCCCGGGCTTCGGCGGCCACCCGGCCCAGGTCGGTCGCGCGGTCGTCGCCGTCGCTGAACAGCACGACGACCCGTCGGCCGGCCCCGCCCGAACGGAGCGCCTCGCGCACGCCGGATCCGAGCTTGGTGCCCGGCAGGGTGACCGCGTCGGGCGAGGCATATTCGAGGGCCTCGTCGACCGCCGCGACGTCGTCGGTCGGCGGCACCAGCAGCGAGGCGCCGCCGCGCGAGGCGACGAGGCTCCAGGCCAGGTCGGGCCGCGCGGCGAGCAGCGAGCGGGCTACCGCCACGGCGCGTCCCAGGCGGCTCGGTTCCGAATCGGTGGCGAGCATCGAATTGGAGACGTCGATGACCATGGCCACCTCGAGGCTGCCTCCGCCGGCGGGCGCCGGCTCGCGGCCGATCGAGATACCCGAAAGCCCGCAGATGAGCGCGGCCGCCGCGATGGACTCGGAGGCCGCCATGGCCAGGCCGAGCCGCAGGGCCCGGCGACCGGCGGATGCCGCGGAGGACGAGGGGGAGCAGACGGAGGCGAAGCGGGAGGCGCGGACGGCCGCGCGGACGCCGAGCGCGCCGAGCGCGGGAACGAGGAGCAGCAGCCAGAGGAGCTCAGGCGAGTCGACCGTCATTCAGCCCCTCCGTTGGCCGCGCGGGAGAGCAGCCAGGCGGCCGCGGCGAAGGCAGCGACCAGGAGGAGCCAGGCGCGGCTGCGGTCGAGGCGGCGCTCGACCGAGCGCCGGCCCGCGGAACCAGCCGAACGCTCGGCGGCCCAGTCGAAAGCCCGCGCGAGCGCGGCCGAGTCCGCGGCGGAGAAATAGGCTCCGCCCGCGCGGGCGGCCAGGTCCTCGAGCGCGGACTCGTCGAAGGACGAGGCGTACGCGCCCGAGACCGTGCGTCCCGTGGCCGGGTCGCGGTAGACGATATCCGCCTCGCCCGGCCCTCCGACGCCCACCACGACGAGTTCGACGCCGTAGCGGCGCGCGAGCTCGGCGGCGTCCTCGGGAGCGACGGCGCCCGCGTTGTTCTCGCCGTCGGTCACCAGCACCACGCGGTCGACGAGGCCCCGGGCCGCGTGCACGTGGCGGACGGCCACCGCGAGGCCGAGCCCCACGGCCGTCCCGTCGCCAAGCACGCCCGGCTGGGCTTCCTCGAGCCGGGCGGCGACCGCCCCGTGGTCGGCGCTCGGCGGGGCGAGCAGGGCCGCCTCGCGCCCGAAGATCACGACGCCGACCGCCTCGGTCCTGCCCGCCTCGAGATAGGAGCGGACGAGCGCCTTGGCGGCGGACAGGCGGTCCGGCTCGATGTCCCGGGCGGCCATGCTCGGCGAGACGTCGAGCACGAAGACGACGTCGGCTCCCCGCGAGAGCCAGAACGAGCGGTGTTCAACCGTGTAGGGACCGGCCGCGGCGACCGCGGCGGCGGCGTAGGCGAGCGCGAACGAAGCGCGGGATGCGAGGCGCGCGGCCCTGCGGAAACCCGACGCTGACGGAACGCCCCCGTCCGCGCCCCAGACGAAAAGCGGCAGGCGGTAGCCGTCGGCGCGGGCCGCGCCTCCCCCGACCCGCGAAAGGAACGCGGCGGCCGCCAGGACAAGGAGCGGCAGCGGCAGGAGCAGGAGCGCGAGCGGATCAGCGAAGCCGGGCACGGTTGGACTCCTCCCAGGCCTCGAGCGCGGCGCGCGCGGCGGCGCAGGCTCCGGCGATCTCGTCCCCCGACGCCTCGAGCCCTGCGAAGCGGACCGCCTCGCTCCGGGCGAGCAGGCACGCGAGCGGGTTCCAGGCTTCCTCGGCGAAAGCCTCCGGGCGGGCCGCCTCCAGCTCGCGGGCGGTCAGGGCCGCGACCGTGGGGAAGGCCGCGTGGGCCAGCCAGGCCCTGACGCGCGAGGACAGGAGCGCCCACGCGGCGGCCGCCTCGAGCTCGCCGCCGCGCCGCTCGAGCCAGGCGATGGCCGCGAGGAGCTCGCGGCGGGTTCTTCCGGAGCGCCATTCCGCCATGAGCGCGCGCAGCCAGGGCAGGAGCCTGAAGACTATGGCGAAGGCGAGCGCGACGAAGCCGACCAGGGCCCCGGCGCCGCCCAGGACCAGGGTTCGCGTACCCGGCAGCTCGAGCTGGGCGGCGGGAAGCGGGTCGTCGCGGCCGTACGCGGCCAGCGCAGACTCCACGGATACGGCGAGGGGCGGGAACGAGAAATCGCCGACCGAAAAGGCGGGGAGTTCAACGTTTCCCGTCTCCCAGACGCGGAAACGTACCACGCAGGTCCAGCGCCCCTCGGCCCTCCGAAGCGATGCATCGACGAGCTCCGTCGCGCCGCGGAACCCCGCGGCGGGCGGCGGGAAGGCGACGAGGCCTTCGGACGGCCGCGAAGAGCCCGGATCGAAGACGATCGAAGCCTCGACGAGGTCGCCGGGAAAGTGGTGCGTCGGCGAAAAGCCGGTCGAAAGCACCCTGACCGGCTCCGCGAGGGCCGCGCAGGCGAACGCCGTCGCTAAAAGGAGCGCGGCGAGGCGGCGCTCCCGGCCGACCGGATTCCCCGGCGCGCACCGGCCTCTCATGGGGCCCTCCGCGAGCGGCGGTCGAAGAAGCGCAGCAGGGCGAGGGCCGGATCCTCGCCCGTGTCGATCTCGAGGTGCGAGGCACGGGCGCGCGCCACCGCACGGAGCCAGGCGAGCCTGCGTTCGGCGCCGGAGGCTGCGCGGGACTCGATCCAGTCGGCCGAGCGCGGATCGATCACGGCCATGCGTCCCGATTCCGCATCCCGTACGGCGCAGGCTCCGGCCAGGGCCGGGAGGGCTCCGTCGACGCCGTCGGTCACGCGCAGGGCGATGACGTCGTGCCGGCGCGCAAGCTCCGCGAAGGGACGTTCCCATCCCGCGCTCAGGAAGTCGCTCGCGACGACGACGACGGAGCGCCGCTTCAGGTCGGCGCTCGCGGTCCGGAGCGCGTCGCCGAGCGCGGAACCCTCTTCGCCCGGTTCCGGCCGGAGCGCGGCGAAACGCTCGGCGAGCGCCAGGGCGCGGGATCGGCCGCGCGCGGGGGGGTCGAAGCGGAGCGGCGAGCCGGAGAACACGAGGGCTCCCGAGGGATTGCCTCCCTCCTCCGCCGCCAGGCAGAGCAGGCCGCAGGCCGCGGCGGCGGTATCGCGCTTCGAGCGCGGCGAACCGAATTCCATCGAGGCGGAGGCATCGAAGACGACGAAGAGGGCCAGGTCGCGCGCCTCGCGGAAGGTCCTGACAAAAGGGCGGCCGAAGCGGGCGCTCGCGTTCCAGTCGATGAGCGAGGCGTCGTCCGCGCCGTCGTAATCGCGCAGGCTGTCGAATTCCACGCCGCGGCCCTTGAAGGCCGAGCGGAATTCTCCCGAGGCCAGCGAGCGGCTGACCATCGGCGAGGCGAACTTGAGCCGCCTCAGCAGACGGTTCGTCGCCCGGTCGCCCGACGAGCTCATGGCACGGGAACGATGGAAAGGATGCGCCGGACGAGCTCGTCGGAGTCGACGCCCTCGGCCTCGGCTTCGTAGCTCGGGGCGATGCGGTGGCGCAGGGCGCTCGGGGCGAAGGCCTTGACGTCGTCCGGCCCGGCCCAGGCGCGCCCGTCGAAGAGGGCCGCGACGCGGGCGGCGCGGTGCAGCACGATGCTGGCGCGCGGCGAGGCGCCATATTCCACCAGGCGCGAAAGCTCGCGCAGGGCCGGGTCGGGCGCGGCCGGGTCGGGACGGGTGGCGCGAACCACGCGCACGCAGTAGCCGAGCACCGCGTCGTCGACGCGCACGGCGGCCAGGGCCGCGCGGAGCAGCCCAAGGTCATCGGCGCTCAGGACGGGTCCGGCGGTTCCTGGCCGGCGCGATGAAGAATCGCGGGAGCCGGCCGAGAGCCGTACGATCTCCGCCTCCTCGAGCGCGCTCGGGTAGTCCGCCTTGACCTTGAGCATGAAGCGGTCGAGCTGGGCCTCGGGCAGGCGGAAGGTGCCCTCGTGCTCGATCGGGTTCTGCGTGGCCAGCACCATGAAGGGGAACGGCAGCTCGAGGCTCGAGTCGCCGATGGTCACCTGCCGCTCCTCCATGGCCTCGAGCAGGGCCGACTGCACCTTGGCCGGCGCGCGGTTGATCTCGTCGGCCAGCAGCACGTTGGCGAAGACCGGCCCCTTGCGCGGCACGAAGCGGCCGGTGGGCGCGTCGTAGTAGAGCGTGCCCGTGATGTCGCCGGGCAGGAGGTCCGGGGTGAACTGCACGCGGCGGAACTGGAGCCCGGCCGCGTCCGCGAAGGCGCGCACCGCGAGGGTCTTGGCCAGGCCCGGCACGCCCTCGATGAGGAGGTGCCCCTCGGCGACCGCCGCCGCCAGGATGCCGTCCACGAGCTCGGTCTTGCCCACGAGGCGCGCCGAAACGGCCTTGCGCACGCGCGCGAGGATCTCGGAAGCCTTCGCGACCAGGGCTTCGGCTTCGGGAGCGCTTCCGCTCATGGCGACCTCCGGATCGCGCGCCGGTTCGGGCCCGCGTGCGACGGGCCATGCTAGCCGAACAGGGCATCCTCAAGCAAGCGCGAGGGCGTCATAGGCGCCCTCGCACCCACGGTAAACGCCA
Organism: Spirochaetota bacterium; assembly: GCA_022703215.1. GTDB lineage: Bacteria > Spirochaetota > Spirochaetia > Treponematales > UBA12059 > JAFGNN01. The sequence continues at coordinate 8,419 of JAKLEE010000100.1, forward strand.
AAGCCGCCCGAAGGGCCGGCTTTGACGTTTACCGAACCGCGCGCTTGACCCGCGAGCGAAGCGAGCCGGATCGAAGCACGCGGAGCGATCGCGGCCCGAAGGGTCCGCCATCGTCGGGTTGTCACGAGCAAGCGCTTCCGCTAGCCTCGAAGGACGCCCTGCCGGCCGACTATAAGGAGCCCCGATGCCGACCCGGAGCCGCTACAGCCCGAACAACTACCGCTTCTTCAACCGCCTGCTCCGGATCAGCTTCGGCGCTTGGGTCAAGCGGGCCTACAAGGTCCGGACCTTCGGGCTCGAGGCCGTGCGCGGGACGCGCCCCCCCTATGTAATCATTCCCACGCACGCCAGCATGATCG
>JAKLEE010000101.1 GCA_022703215.1 Spirochaetota bacterium
ATCCGTCCAGCCCTTGTCTTTGACGCTTTCCGCCTCAAGCCTGGGCCTTGTCGCGGCGCCGACCGCCGGAGCTGCAATCGGCACTCGTACCGCCCCGACCGCCTTCATCGACTCGGCAGCGATGCGGACCGTATCCCATGTGTCATCATCCTCGGACTCCACCGACTCGAGCTCCTCGATTTCGGCCATCCCGTCATCGTCGACTGGTTCCGGATCGAAAGGAAAGCGTCGCGCCTCTTCCTTCACCGCCGACTGGATCCCTCCCCGCCCGACGGAGCGGAAATATTCCACCGTTTCGAGCGTGCGAACGTACTGCGTCGCGCCGAGACGCTCGCGCTCCCGGTTCAGGTACGCCATGCCTCGGGCCGGATCCGGCAGGCCGGCGGCCTCGTTTTCCCTCGAGCGCTGTGCCAGCACCTCTTTCAAGTCCGCGACGAGCTCCACGCACGAACGATAGCGGAGCTTGGGATTCCGGCGCACGCAGCGGACGGCAACGCGCACCAGGGATTCCGGTACGCCGCGTCTGGCCAAGGCCTTGGCCACGTGCAACACCGAGACAGACTTGTCCCTGGAGCGTTCCGCGGACTGCCGTCTGAACGGCAGCATCCCTGTGAAAAAGCGGTACAAGTGGACGCCCAGGGAATACACGTCGCTCCAGGGGCCGATCTCGTAGGGAGCTGCTCCCTTGACCTCCGGGGCCAGGTAGGCGAAGCGTTCCAGCGTTCCGGCGTCCGCCCGGTCGTACCATGGAACCAGATCCAGGTATCCGGGTTTGAGCATACGTAGCTCGATCACCTCGCCGGCGTCCCTCGCCGCCCAGACCGAATCCGCGTCGAGCGTGCCGTAGACCAGGCCGCGCGAGTGGAAGGCGTCGAGTCCCTGAGCCAACTCCAGGACGAAGCCCACCACCAGCTCCAAAGGAAAGGCCGCGCCTTCCGCGAGCACGCTCCTCAGCGGTTTCTGTCCGCCGAACTCGCTCGACACGAATACCCGCGCGCCCGAGCGATCGATTTCGATCGCGTCGACGATGGCGCGGTGCCGGACGTTGTACGATCCCACCGTGCGGATCCGGAATGCCTCAATGGCCTCAGGCGGAATGCCCGACTTGAAGAAGCGCAGGAGGAAGCGAGTGGCGGCGAACATCGCGCTGGCTCCCACAAGGTCGCAACACGCGTCGGTACCGAGGCTTCCCTGGATTATGTAGCAGTCGTTTACGATTTCACGGCCTTCCACGTCTGGCCTCCGGCCTCAGATCCGTCACGGTGACGGGTTACGGAAACCGCCGCCCCTGAGGGCGGCGGTCGGCTCGGGCCGCCGGTCGGTCGTCCTAGGCCTGGATCGGGGGCACGTCCGGCTTGACTTCGGCCGCGGCAAAATCGCCGCGCTCGAGCAGGACGTCCGGTATGGCCTCGTTCAGCTTCTTGGTCATGTCCAGGAATTTGCCGCGGATATTGTTCGCTTGAAGCGCCACATCCTGGATCTCGCGCGAAGGCAAGGGCTTCTGGGGCTCTATGAGTCCCGCGACTCGGTCGAGCACCGACAGCACGATCCGATTCAGCTGATCCATCTGGTCCTTTGTCTTGTCCAGGTGCTTGCCCAGGTTGTTGACGTCGTTGACGGTCAGCGGATAGAGCCGGTAGCCTTCATCTGGAATTTCGTAGCAAACGGTCAGGAGCCCGTAGATCACCTGCAGCGTCTTCGGGTACACCTCGCCCGGCTTCCAGTCGGTGAGCATCGTAAAGCACTCTTTGAGCATGAAGGTGTTCGGCTGGATCGACCCAAAGAACTTGGCCGGATCCTTCTGGCCCACCAAGGTGTCCACAACCCAACGATTCTTGGATTCGAGCAGACGGAAATAGATCGGGTAGTTGTCGGAATTGATGCCGACCTTGTTGATCAGGTAGTGGGCGAACGCGAGGGCCGCGAAGGCCCCGAAGCCGTCCTTGCAGTCGATGACGTCGTTGAGATAGCCGAGCTTGAGCGCGTCGATCTCGTTCTCGGACCACAGGGGCCAAGGATGCGCGAGCATGTGTCCGTCCTCCTGGTATGCATGCCGGCGCGGAAACCCGGAAGGCTACCGCGCCGGCTATCGCTCTTACTGCTTGGCGCCCTCGGCCTCGGTCAGCGGCACGCGCTTCCGCGGCAGGACGTCCTTGTCCATGTTCGGTTCGATGCGGAGCAGCACTTCGGGGATAACGTCCACGAGGCGCTTGGTCGAGTCGAAGAAGTTGTTGCGGATGTTGTGGGCGTGGACGGCGAGATCTTCCATGTCCTCGTCGATGTTCTGGCCTTCGAGGCTCGACAGCTTGTCGAGGATGTCGAGGATCGAACGGTTCAGGAGGTCGTCCTGGCCCTTGTCCTCGTTCAGGTGCTTGCCGAGGCTGTTCACGTCGGCGACGGTGGCCGGGTAGATCCGGTAGCCGTCGAGCGGCGAGTTGTAGGTCGCCTGGAACACGCCGAGGATGATGCCGAGGGTCTTGGGATAGATCTCGCCCTTGCGGTACTTGGCCAGGATGCTGAAGCAGGTGGCCGCGATGAAGTAATTGGGCTGGATCGAACTCATGAACAGGAAGGGGTCGCGCGTGCCGAGCAACGCGTCGATGACATGGTGGTTCCTGGTGGTCAGGACTTTCAGGAACACGGGATAGTTCCCGTTGGTGATGCCGGTGAAGTTCAGGTAGCTCGCGTAGGTGATGGCCGCCTCGACCGCCTCGATGGTGCGGGTGCCCATGATGCCCTTGAGCATGCTGTATTCGATGTTGAAGACTTCCTCGTCGGTCCAGTCCTGCTTCTTCTCGAAAAGTTCCTTCATTGCCTACTCCTTTCCGGCGTCAGTCGACGAAGACCTGGCGAGGGGCGGTTTCCTTGGCGACGTAGTCGGACTTCACCAGGAGCACCTGCGGGATCACGTCCTCCATCTTCTTGCGCTTGTCGAAGAAGAAGGTCCGGATGGCGTTGGCCTGGCGGGCCATCTGCTCTTTGCCAGGATCGTTCGAGGTGCCGGCCAGCGAACCGTGCCGGTCGAGGATGTCCAGGATGCAACGGTTGTTCGGATCGTCCTGGCCCGTTTCCTTGTTCAGGTGCTTGCCGAGGTTGTTCACGTCGTTGATGGAGACCTCGTAGATCTTGTAACCGTCCTTCGGTGAGGCGTAGGCGGCCTGCAGGACGCCGAGCACGACCGACAGGGTGACCGGGTAGATGCCCCCCGGATGCCACTTGGTCAGCAGCTTGAACGCCTGGTAGATCAGGTAGCTGTTCGGCTGGATGGGGCTGATCAACAGGAAGGGATCCTTGTCCGCGACCATCGTGTCGATCACCCAATGGTTCTCCACCTCGAGCAGCTTGAGGAAGAGCGGGTAATTGTCGTTGTTGAGCCCCGAGGTGCTCAGGAAGCGGGCGAAGCTGATGGACGCTTCCACGGCTTCCTCGGTCCGGCTCCCGAGCATGTTCTGGAGGATGCCGAGCTCGACCTGCATGATGGTCTCCTTCGACCAGGTCCGCTCGATCACCTTCTCGGTCTGTTTGTCCATCGTAACCTCCGCGTATCGACGGCTTTGCGTGTTTCCAGCCGATCTCACGCGAAAGTCTAGGAGGGCGCCGGGCCGCTGTCAAATTTCTCCATGAATTTTTTTGTCAAGTACGTCCCTTGTGCATTTTAAGGAAGCTTTCGCCGAACGCCGAGTAATCGTCGGTGTGGCTCGTGTCGACGGTCTCGGAGGCCGGCTTGAACATGGTGCGGAAGTAGGCGTCGATGTAGGCGCGACGCTCCAGGATGTTGCGTACGATCCGCTCGGTGTAGTCCGGTTCCGCGAAACCCTCGAGCAAGTCCGCGGCCAATCGGTGGAGGGTCTCAGCGGGAATGGCCATCATGGCCTTAAGCCGCGCGTCGAAGACTTCGATCGGGACGCCTTCAAAATGCTCGGGACGGAGAAGGGTCAGGAAACGGGTTCTTTCCGAGCGATGCCAGCCGAAATGGTCGGGATTGCCGGTGATCTTCATCGTCGTCGCCGCAAGATCCGCCTTGTCGTAGTCTATTGCCACCACGAAGGGTTTGTTCTTCCGGCTGAAGACGACCAGGTAGTTGTTCGGATTGCGGTCCTCGTCGAACATGAGCCAACGGTTCACCAGGTCCGCCCGAAGGATTCCGATGTACGGCTGGTCCAGGTAGTCGTAGGAACTGATCTGGACCGCCTGCCTGACCACCTTGGTAACCCGGTAGTGCCGGTCCCCGATCCGCACCAGACCGGTCGGCGCGGCGAGGGTTCCCATGAGGTGGTCGAGGAGGAAGGCGAGCGTGCACAGGCGGTGGTACAACACCTCCTCCCTGGCGTCGGCCGGCTTGACTATCCAGGGATGGCCGTTCCGGTCCTTGGCGCCGCTGTAACCCTTCACGGCGGCGTTGAACGGCACGTCATCCTGGCGCTCGTCGAGGCGGAGCTCGAGCGAATCGAAGGAAGCGAGCGCGGTTTCGGCGTCGCGGTCGAGCCAGAAATACCCGCCAAGCTCCGGATCGTCCATCTCGGCGTACAGCCGTTCGCGTTCATCCATAATAATAGACCTCCGGTTCCGGATCGACGGAGAGACGAACGACGAGGTGGCCGTTCTCGAGCGTAAAATACGGGGCGCGGCTTCCTGAACCGGAGTAGATGATGTGGTGGTGCTTGATACCGATGACGTCGGGCCAAACCCCGGTACGTCCTCCGTCGCCCCAGAGCGGGTTGTGGCCCACGATGAAATGCGTATCCGCCGGCAGGCCAAGGCGCTCGCGCGTCGCGGCTATGTCGGCCGCCCCGTATTCCTTGGCGCTCGGCATGCCGTGGAACTCGTTGACGCGGTTCCACATCAGCTGCATCTGCAGGTCGGGGTTGGAGGCGATCTCGATCAGGTCCTTCCTGTCGCAACCGCCCCGCGGCGGGCCGGCATGGGTCACGACGAAACCCGGACCGATGGCGAACTGCGGCAGCGCGTCGAAAAAGCGCTGGACCGCGGTCACGTAGTCGGCTCCCTTGGCCGCCTGCAGCGCCTTGCGGAATTCCATCCCCTGGGCAATGCCGGACTTGCGGAGGCGCTCGTCAAAGGTGTCATGGTTGCCCTTGAGGTAATAGACCCGCCCGGGATACCGGACGAGCAGCGAGAGCACCTCTTCGAGCATCGACAACGAACCGGTCATGTCCTTCATGCAACCGGTCCGGTCATCGTGCACGGTGTCGCCCACGATGAGTACGTAGGCTTTCCCCGCCGCGACCCCCTCCTCGTTGCCGTGATGCTTCAGGATGGCCTTCAGATGCTCGACGTTGGCATGCAGATCGCCGACTATTATCGGCTTCAAGCCGACCGGAAGATCGATGAGCCCGCCCGGACGTCCGTGCGAGTCAACCGGCCGGCCCGGATACGACAGGGCGACCTCGATGGCGCGTTCGACCAGTTCGAGGCCTTCGTAACGCTTCGGATCGACGAGCGTCCCTGTTGGAGCCGGAACCTTTCCGGCAATGGGGGATCGAGCCACGGAAACCTCCGCGCCGATCGCGCGGACCCGACGTCAGGCCTTCGGCTTCCGCTGCCGCGGCTTGGCGGGTGAGGGATTCGCGGGTTTCGGTTTCGCCGCAGAGGCTTCCGACGGAGACGGCACGGCTGGTTCCCTGACGAAGCGGCCGCGCTCGTCCCGAATCCGGAGCCGACGTTTCGCGACGAGTTCCGCGAAGTCCTCCTCGGGCTCCGCGGCGTTGCGGTCCGGCATCCTGACCAGCAGGGGATGCGGGATGGCGTCGACGAGGTCCCGGGTCCGGTCGAAGTAGGCGAACCGGACGTTGAAAGCGTGCTTGGCGAGCACGTTCTTGTCCGGCTCCCCGTAATACTCGCCGAGGTGGGTAAGCCTGTCAAGAATTTCGAGGACGAGGCGGTTCTGCGCGTGCTCCTGCGGTTCGTCTTTGAGCAGGAATTTCCCGAGCGTGTTGATGTCCATTATGGAAATCCGCCGGAGCCTGAATCCGTCGTCCGGATCGAAATAGGCATTCTCGACGACGCCGAGCAGGGCCTCGAGAGCCTTCGGGTAGATCTCCTCGGGGTGCCGCGAGAAGAGCGCCTGGAACGAGGCTTCCACGAGCTCCGCACTCGGCTGGATGGTCGAGAAGAGCAGACGGGGTTCGCGATCGTGGAGCAGCTCGTCGATGACCCACGGATTGTTGGTGACGACGAGCCTGAGGAAGAGCCAATAATTCTCGGCGTTGAGCCCGGCGCGGGAGAGGTAACGGGCGAAACCTACGGCGCACTCGACCTGGGTGTCGGTGATGCAGGAGAACAGCGCCTCGCGGATCGCGAGCGCGTTTTCCTTGATGAGCCTTCTGTCGTTGTCGACCGCCGCGAAGCCGGACTTTTGCGTCATGCGCTTGTTCCCCGTTCCGTTATCGGCATCGATGGCCTCGGGGATGAGCGGGCGATAGGCCGGAGCGTCCATGGGTGCAAGTATCGCTCCGGAATTCAGGGTCCGCAAGCGACAGGGATTGCCGAAACGCGCCGTGGCCGGATACCCTGCGACCATGCTAGGGTATCTGCTCGTCGCGCTCGCCCTCGCGGCGGACGCCTTCGCGGTGTCCGTTTCGAGCGGCATCTGCGCCGTCGAGCTCCGCTTCCGCCACGCCCTGCGCGCGGCTTTGGCCTTCGGTCTTTTCCAGGCGCTCATGCCGATCGCGGGCTACTTCGCGGCCGGCGCCTTCGCCGAGGCCATTCGGGACTATGACCATTGGGTCGTATTCGGCCTGCTCGGCTTCATCGGCGCCCGAATGATCCACGAGAGCTTTGAAGTGAAGGACGACCCGGCCTGCGACGACGAGGAAGTCCGCCGCCACGACATCCGGAGCCTCCGCATGGTGCTGCTGCTGGCGGTGGCCACCAGCATCGACGCCGCCGCGGTCGGCGCGAGCTACGCGCTGGTCGACGCGCCCGTTTTCGTTCCCGCGGCGGTCATCGGTTGCGTCACCTTGGTCCTGTCCTTAGCCGGGATGGAATTCGGCAAGCGCCTCGGCGCGCGCTTCGAACGCGGCGCCGAGATCGCGGGAGGGCTGGTCCTCGTCGGGCTCGGTACGCGGATACTCCTCGAACACCTGCTGGGCTGAGCGGGTCAGGCGTTCTTCAGTTCCTCGAGGGGAATCGGATCGGGCTCGGAGCTCGACCCTTCGACCTTGGCGAGCTCCTCGAGCAGTTCGCGGGCGCGCCTGGAGAGTTTCGAAGCCTGGGGCACGCGGAGCATGAGCTTCACGTACATGTCGCCGCGGCGGCCGCCCTGCTGGGGAACGCCTTCTTCGCGGATGCGCAGGATCTTGCCGTGCTGCACCCCCGGCGGGACCGACAGCTTGATCTTCTTGCCCTCGATCGTGGGCACCACGATCTCGGCGCCGAGGATGGCCTGGACCGGCGTCACGGGCATGGCGCAGTAAAGGTCCGCGCCGTCGCGCTCGAAATGGCGGTGGCTCTTCACGCGGATGAAGACGTAGAGGTCGCCGTTCTGCCCCCCGTTCGGGCCGGCATCGCCCTGGCCGGGTATCACCACCCGCTTGCCGTCGTCGACGCCCGGGGGAATGGTCACCTTTATCTTCTGGCGCTTCTTCGTCGTGCCAGAGCCCTGGCAGTCGCGGCAGGGGCGCTCGACCACGTAGCCTTCGCCGCCGCAGGTCGGGCAGGGCTGGGCGATGGAGAAGAAGCCCGAGCTGCGCCGTACCTGGCCCGAGCCCTGGCAGGTGCCGCACACGCGGCGGCCGCCGCCCGCCTGGGCGCCGGAACCCTGGCAGGTCTGGCAGGTGTCCTCGCGGGAATACGAGATCTCGAGGGAAGTGCCGAAGATGGCCTGCTCGAATTCGAGCTCGACGTCGTAGCGGAGGTTTCGGCCCTGGTTAGGCCGGCTGCGTCCGCCCTGCCGCCTTCCGCCGCCGAAGATGTCGCCGAAAATGCCGGAGAAATCCCCGAAGCCGAAGATGTCCTCGAAATCGCGGAAGACCGAGCTGAAGTCGTGGGCCCCGCCCGCGCCGCCGCCCATGCCTTCGACGCCGGCGAAGCCGAACTGGTCGTAGGCCTGGCGCTTCTGGTCGTCGCCGAGCACCTCGTAAGCCTCGGTGGCTTCCTTGAAGCGCTCCTCGGCCGCGTGATCGCCCGGGTTCTTGTCCGGGTGGTTGGCGACCGCGAGCTTGCGGTAGGCCTTCTTGATGTCGTCCTTGCCCGCGCCCTTCTGGACGCCGAGCACCTCGTAATAATCGCGTTTAGCCACGGAGCTTCCTTCACAAATCGAACCACGGAGACACGGAGGCACGGAGATCGAGAGGGAGAAGAAAGTGAGCGGACGGTTGCGGGATCCGGACCGAACCCAATTCCATCAAAGACCTCTCTCCTCCCTCCTCTCCTCCGTGGCTCCGTGGTCTTCTTCGGCCGGCGATCTATTTCTTGTCGTCGTCGTCGACGACGCGGTAGTCGGCGTCCTCGGCATCCTTCGGGCCGGTTCCGGAGGCACCCTGCGCGCCCGAATCGGGACCGGGGCCGGGGCCGGCTTCGGGGCCGCCCTGCGCGCCCTGGGGACCGGCGGCCTTGTAGACCTCCTCCGCCAGCTTGTAGGACGCGGTCTTGAGGGCCTCGAGCTTTTCGCGCATGGCCGCGGCGTCGTTGGCCTCTATGGCGGCGCGGAGTTCCTTGATCGCCGCCTCGATGGCCTCGCGGTCGGTGGCCGAAACCTTGTCCCCATAGTCCTTGAGGCT
>JAKLEE010000102.1 GCA_022703215.1 Spirochaetota bacterium
GACGAGCTCGGCGACGCGGTCCACCGCGGCGTCCTGGCCGTAGACGCGGGCGCGGAGCCGCGTTTCGAGGCCCCCGAGCGCGACGGGATCCGCCGCCGTCTCGTCGAGGCGCACGCCCGCCAGCTCCTCGAGGGTTTCGACGAGCAAGCGGGACGAGAGGGGCGGGAGCGGCCGCGGCGGAAGCGCGGTCTCCTCCGCGGTCGAGGAAGGCGGCCGAGTTGCCTTTTCCCCATCCCTTCCTTCTTCTGATCCGGGAACCGGACGCGCTTCGGAACCGGGAACCGGGACCTCGGCCGGACGGGAACGGTAGAGCGCGCGCGCGGCGGCCCGATCCAGGAGGTCGATGGCCTTGTCGGGGAAGGCGCGCTCGGGCATGTAGCGTTTGGAGAGGCGCAGCGCGAGCTCGAGGACGGACTGAGGGAGCGAGAGGCCGAAATGCGACTCGAGACGGGGTGCCAAGGCCGAGAGGATGCCGCGGACTTCGCCGAGCTCCGGCTCGCGCACGCGGATGACCTGGAAGCGGCGGAGCAGGGCTTCCTCGCGCTCCAGGAAGCGGCGGTACTCGGAGTCGGTCGTGGCGCCGATCAGCCGGAAGCCGCGGGAGGAAAGGGCGGGCTTGAGGAGGTCGGCGGTCTGGTCGTTGCCGTAGGAGCCGGAGATCTGGTGGATCTCGTCGATGAAGAGCACGGTGCCGGGGCGCGCTTCGACGGCGGCGACGAGCAGCGCGACCTTCTCCTCGAGCGCCCCGTGGAAGCCGGTGCCGGCCGCGATGTCGCCCGCGCGCACCTCGACGATGCGGAGGCCCTTGAGGGGTTCCGGCACCTCGCCGCGGGCGATGCGGGCGGCCAGGGCGCGCACGATGGCCGTCTTGCCGACGCCGCTCGGGCCGACGAGGAGGGCGTTGGAGGTGCCCCAGCGGAGCAGGGCCGAGCCGAGCGCCTCGATCTCGGCGTCGCGGCCGATGACCGGGTCGCCGTCGTCGCCGAGCTCGCGGCCGAGGCGTGCGAGGAGCTCGCCGAGCGGATCCTCGTCGGACGGCTCGCCGGGCAGGGCGAGGGGAGCGGCGGGGCCTTCGTCGCGGCTGAAGAAGGGCTCGAGGCGCTCGCGCACCGCGGGCCAGGCGGCGCGCACCAGGTGGACGGGGGCGACCGGATCGTCGCCGGCGAGGCGCTCCGCGTCGTCGAGCACGGCGCGGAGCTCGCCAGCCAGGCGGAGGCGGTCGATGCGGACCACGGGGCCGCCCGCAGCGTCGGGGGCTCGGTCGGCGTCGGCGGAAGCCGAGTCCGGGGATTGAGAAGCGTCGGCGGCGGGAGCCGCGTCCGGGGCTCGGTCGGTGGCGGGAGCCGCGTCAGTGGCTCGGTCGGCGGCGGGAACCGCGTCCGGGAAAGGGGCCGCGTCGATCGCTGCGGGTTCGGCCGCTGTCTCTGCCGCGGCCGGTTCCGGGACGGGGGGCTCATGGAAATCCAGGGTGCCCTGGAGGGGGGAAGGCTCCGCGAGGGGGGTGGCGGAGGGGGCTCCGCCCGTCGGCGGCGTGGCGAGGAATTCGTCGAAGGCGGCCTTGAGGCGGCCGCGGTCGAGGAAGGCGCCGTTCGAGCCGGCGATCTCGAGGAGCTCGGGGACGGCCGCGACCGCGAGCGCGCGCGAGAGCTCTTCCAGCCCCGTCTCGGGGCGGCGGGCGGCGGCGGCGAGGTCCTGGACGGCGAGGAGGACGTCGAGCGCCTCGTCGGAGTATTTGTCGTATCGGGACACGGGGCTACTCCTCGAGGGCCAGGCGGCCGCGGTCGCGGCGGCGGCGGGCGCGGTCGGCGCCGATTTCGGCGTAGAGCTCGGCGGCCTGGCGCTCGAGCTCGAGGCGGGCCGAGACGGAGGAGAAGTCGACGACGCCCTCGCGCAGGGCCGCGACGATGGCGCCGTGGTACTCGTCGACGATCTGGACGAGGCCGTTCAGGCAGCGCGAAAGCTGGCGGGCCGTGAGCGGGGCGTCCTCGAGGGGGAACTCCACCACGGCGCGCACCTCGCCGTCCTCGTCGTCATACTGGAACTGCACGAGCTTGGTGCGCCACGAGACGCCGAGCAGGGCCCGGAGGAAGGCCTCTCGGGTCGGCCCCGAGGGACACCAGTAGAGGTTCGGCGCGATGAGCTTGAAGTACTCGCCGTCCTCCTCGAGGCGCAGCGCGACGAAGATGGCGCGCGTTCCGGTGCGGTCGCGGTAGCGGGCCGTGGCGAAGCTGGCGCGGAGGTAGTCCTCGTCCTCGGTGTAGCGGATGCCCTCCGCGTCCAGCATGGAGCGGAGCTCGGCCCGGGTGGTACCCACGCTCAGCTCCTTCCCGAGGGTCGGGAGCGGGAGGGAGCGGCAGCCGCTCCGGCAGGGACCGTTTCGGAACCGTCGGACCCGGCCCCGCACACGAGGCGGCGGGCGTGGCAGTCATCGCATTCCTCGATGTGGTGGCTGCGGGAGAATTCAACCCAGTGCGCCTTCTCGCGTTCGTCGAGCACTCCCGTGCCGCGGCAGAGCGGGCAGCGGGAATCGAGGGCGGCCAGGACCGCGAGACGGATGAATTCCGAGCGGTTCGACACCCCTTCGAGCGCGTGCGCCAGGTCGGAGTCGACCTTGAACGCGATGATGTCTTCCTTTCTGGCCATTCCCTTCAAATTACCGCCCGGAGGGATGAGGGTCAACGCCCCGGGGCGCTTCACCCGGACGCGCGGGCGCGCTAGGATGCGCGCATGAAGAACGACGGACGGCCTTTCGAGGCGGTGATCGCGGCGGCCGGCGCCTCCTCGCGCATGGGCGAGTGGAAGCTTCTGCTACCCTGCCGGGGGGCCACGGTGGTCGAGTCGACGGTCGCGGACGCCCTGGGCGCCGGGCTCGAGGCCATCGTCGTGGCGGGGCACCGGGCGGACGAGCTCGAGGCCCTGTTCGGCGGGCGCGCTCTCGTGCGCGTGGTGCGGAATCCGACGTGGGAGGACGGCATGGCCTCATCCATGCTCGCGGGGCTGAGGGCCGCGCGCGGCGCCTGGGTCTTCCTCATGCTCGCCGACCTGCCCTTCGCGGGGAGCGACCCCTACCGCCTGCTCGCGGACGAGCGCGCGAGGCGGTTCGAGGCGGGACTCCCCGAGGCACCGCTCGCCGCGGCCTTCCGCGGAACGAAGGGGCATCCCGTGCTGGTGCCGCGGCTCGCCGCGCTGGAAGCGGCGGAGCGCGCCGCGTTCGGGGCGGCCGGAGGAACCGGCGGCGGGGACGGCGGCAGCCTCCGCGAGGCCTTCCGCGCGCTCGGCGGCCTCGTGCCGGTGGAGACGGGAATCGAGGGCGTGCTGCTCGACCTCGACACGCCCGAGGACCGCGCCCGCCTGCTCGGAGGGCGTGAATAGATTCAATTCGCGGTCAGAAATGTTGCTTGCCGCGCTTCCCCGCGCATGGTAACCTCGCGTCCATGAACGGCAATTTCGCAACGATCAAGCACGCGCTCCGGGCGGTTTTCGCCATCGCGGCGTTCGCGACCCTCGCCCTCCACCCCGTCGCGGGCCAGTCCGCGCCGTCCCGCATCGTCATGGCCGGCCGCGCCTCCATCATGGTGGCCGACGCCCTCTACGCCTTCCCCTCGGCCCGGACCCGCGTCCTCGGCGTGGCCGGCGCCGACCAGGGCCTCGGCTACTTCCTCGGCGCCCTCGACCCGGCCTGGGCCGCCCTGCCGCCCCTCGACCGCGCCGCCTCCGCGGAGACCATCGCGGCGCTCAAGCCCGACCTGGTAGTCCTCAAGACCGCCATGAAGGCTTCGCTCGGCCCGCAGCTCGACGCCATCGGCCTCAAGCAGCTCTACCTGAACCTCGAGACGCCGGAGGACTACGCGAAGGACCTCGCCACCCTCGGCGCCGCGCTCGGCGAGGAGGCGCGGGCCGGGGAATTGGCCGCGTTCTACTCGGGCCGCGTCGCGGATGTCGCGAAGCGGGTCGCCGGCCGCGCGAAGCCCCGCGTGCTCCTCGTGCAGGCCTCCGCGGGCTCCGGCGTCTGGGAGGCGCCGCCCGCCGCCTGGATGCAGACCGCCATGACGCGGCTCGCGGGCGGCGAGCCGGTCTGGACGAAGGCCGCGCTCGGCTCGGGCTGGACCCGGCTCGGCGCCGAGGAGATCGCCGCCATGAACCCCGAGGTGGTGGTGGTGGTCGGCTACCGGGACGACGCCTCCGGGCTTTCCGCGGCCTTCGCCAAGGATCCGCGCTTCGCGGCGACGACGGCGGTCAGGACCGGCCGCGTGCTCGCCATGCCCCAGGACTTCTACTCCTGGGACCAGCCCGACACGCGCTGGATCCTCGGCCTGCAATGGCTCGCCCGCGCCCTGCATCCTGACGCCTTCGCCGGAGCGCCGCTCGAGTCGGAGGTCCGCGGCTTCTTCCTCACCTTCTACGGCATCGACCGGGCGAAGTTCGACGCGCTGCTGGCCCCCCGCCTCGGGGGCGACCATGGCATCGACATCCCGACCGGGCGCTGAGGCCGCCGCGGAGCGCGCGGGCGCGTCGAACGTGAAAGGCGTGACGTCGATCGCCCATCAGCGCGCCCGCTCGCCGCTCGGCCGCACCTTCCTCCTGGCGCTCGCCCTCCTCGCCGTCCTGCTCCTCGCCCTGCTCGCGGGGCGCTACCCGCGGCCCGGCCTCATCGATCCGCGCCTCGCGTTCGAGGACCCCGTGGCTAAGGCCATCGTGTTCGGTTCGCGCCTGCCGCGCGCGCTCGGCGCCCTGCTGGTGGGCGCGGCCCTCGGCGGGGCGGGGGCCGCGTTCCAGCTGGTATTCTCGAACCCCCTCGTGGAACCGGGTTTCCTCGGCGTCTCGCAGGGCGCCGCTTTCGGGGCCGCGCTCGCCATGGTCTCGGGCGCCCGGCTCGGCTTCGGCCCCGCCGCCGCCGCCTTCGCGGGCGCCCTCTCGGCCCTGGCCGCGTCCGCCGGCCTCGCGCGCCGCTTCCGCTTCGGCGGCCCCGTCCTCAGGCTCGTGCTCGCGGGCATCGCCGTCTCCGCCTTCTTCTCCTCGGGCCTCGCCGTGGTGAAGTACGCGGCCGACCCCCTGCGCGAGCTGCCGGACATCGCCTACTGGATGCTCGGCGGGCTCTCCTCGATGGACTGGCCCCGGCTCGCCGCACTCGCGCCGCCGGTGGCGCTCTCGCTCTTCCTCCTCTGGCTGCTCCGTTGGCGCATCGACGTGCTCTCGCTCGACGACGAGACCGCCCGGAGCCTCGGCGCCCGCCCGGGTTTCGAGCGCGCCCTGGTTCTCGGCGCCGCAAGCCTCGGGGTGGCGGCCGCGACCGCGAGCGCCGGCATCGTCGGCTGGGCGGGGCTCGTGGCTCCCCACGCCGCGCGCTACTTGGTCGGCCCCGACGCGCGCGCCTCGGTGCCCGCCTCCATGCTGCTCGGCGGGGCCTTCGTGGTTGCCTGCGACGCCCTCGCGCGCACCCTGCTGCCCGGTGAACTGCCGCTCGGCGCCGTGGTGGCCGCGCTCGGCGCCCTCCTTTTCGCCCGCTTCCTGGCCTCGGGCAAGGCGAGGGTGGAGCGATGAGAGTCTCTTTCCGCGACGCCTCCTTCCGCTGGCGTCCCGAGGGTCCCGCGGCCCTCGAGGGTTTCAGCGTCGAGCTCGAAGGCCCCGGGGTCGTGGCCCTGGTCGGCGCGAACGGGGCGGGCAAGAGCACCCTGCTCCGCCTGGCCGCGGGCCTGCTGGCGCCGGGCGGCGGCGCCGTCACGATCGACGGCATCGAGCCCGCCTCGACGGATCCGCGCGCGCGCGCCCTGCGCGTCGCCTTCCTCTCGCAGGCCGAGCGCCTGCCCTTCGCCTTCCGCGTCCTCGACTTCGTGCTGATGGGAAGGGCGCCGCGCATCCCCGGGCTCCGGGGGCCCGGCCCGGCGGACCTCGACGCGGCACTCGCGGCGCTCGAGCGCGTCGGCATCGCGGACTTCGCCCCGCGACCCGTCGCCGAGCTCTCCGCGGGCGAGCTGCAGGCGGTGCGGCTCGCGCGCGCCCTGGCCCAGGATACGCCCTTCCTGGCCCTCGACGAGCCCACCGCGACCCTCGACCCCGCCCGGACCGCCGCCGCCACGGACCTGCTCCGCGCCCTGGCTGACGAAGGCCGCCTCGTCCTCTTCGCCGCCCACGACCTCGCCTTCGCCCGCCACGCCGCCGACCGCGTCCTCGTGCTGAAGGCGGGCCGCCTCCTCGAGGACGGCGAGCCTTCCCGCGTCCTCGCGCCGGCCGTCCTGGAACGGGCCTACGGCACGCGCTTCGTCGAAGCCACGCTGCCGGTGCCCGCCCACGGCGGCCTTCCGGGCTGAGCGCCGGCGACCTCGCGCCTGAACCCGGAAGCTTCGTGACAACTTCTCCGCGTTGACGGCCGGCGCCCATCCGGGCGATACTTCGAATCCCGGAAAACGGGGACGGAGGCTCGCTCGTGTACTGCGACAGGGACGAATCGAGGACGCGCTACCGCTACCGCAAAGGCGACGAGGGCTTCGACGCCGACGTCTACGGCGACGGCGGCGAGCTCATCGTGGTCCTGCCCGGCGACTCGAAAGGTCGCCGCGTGCCCTTCTCCGCCGAGCGCTCCGTCGACGAAACCATCCGCGAGCTCGCGGGCGCCGCCCTCGACGGCTACGAGCTCGCCTCGGTCGACGTCGACACCATCGAGCTCGACCCGGCCGTGGTGCGCGAGATGGAGCGCACGCCCATCAGCCTCAAGGACGGCAGCTACGACAAGCGCAGCCTCAAGGCCCTGATCCTCTGCCTCGATCTCCGCCGCTTTTCCAGCTTCGCCCTCGAGGCCGGCACCGAGGCGGTCACGGGTTTCCTCGAGAAATACTCGCAGGAGCTCCTGGCCGCCGCCACCGGCATGGGGGTGAGCTACTACAAGCTCCTGGGCGACGGCGCCATGCTCGTCTGGGACGACCCGGCCGAGGGCCTCCACGAGGGCGCGGTCGAGCTCTTCCGCATCCTGCGCCAGGTGGTCGCCGAGATAGGCCCCGGCTACGGCTACAAGCTCAACGTCGCGGGCGCCCTCAACGTCGGCGAGGTCTACAAGTACGAGATCAACGCCGAGTGCTCCGGCCTCAAGTATCGCGACTACGTCAGCTACGCGGTCAACTCCATCTTCCGCCTCCAGAAGATGGCCGGTCCCGGCGAGCTCGTGTCCGGCCGCCAGCTCGCCGCGGCCGTCGGCGCCGACTGGCCCCTCCTCGATCCGGAAAAGAAACCGGCGCGCGCCAGCCTCGAAGGCCTTCGCGACGAGGACTACGACGAGGTGCGCCTGATCGTCCCCGCCATGAAGGGCTAGCGATCGTTCCCCATGGATTTCGAATTCCCCGTCAAGCGCGTCTTCTTCGATTCGGGCATGGTGCTGGTGCATCCGCGCTCCGGGCACTGGTTCGCCACCGAGGCCTTCAAGGCCGCGTGCGCCGCGCTCGGCGCGCCCTGGGAAGAGGTGCTCGCCGGGCCGACGGCCGAGGTGGCCCAGGTCTACCTCGACGAGAACCACCTGATCCGGACCGAGGACGAGGAGCTCGCGCTCTTTTCCGATTATTACCGCATACTGCTCGCGCCCTTCGCTCCCGGGGATCTCGAGGCGGTGGTGGACACGTGCGCGCGCGCCAAGGTCAAGGACTACGCCAAGTACGCGTTCTACCCCGACGTGGGCGAAGCCGTCCCGCGCCTCGCCGCGCGCTTTTCCCTCGGCATCATCTCGGACGCCTGGCCCTCGGTGCTCTCGGTCTACGAGGCCGCGGGCCTCAGGCGCTGGTTCGACCCCTTCGTCGTCTCGTCGATCCACGGCTCGGTCAAGGCGGAAGGCACGCTCTTCGAGATCGCGCTCTCCGGCATCGCCGAGGCGCCCGAGGAGTGCCTCTTCGTCGACGACAGCCCGAAGAACTGCGAGCTCGCGGCCTACTACGGCCTCAACCCCGTCCTCTTCCTCCGCGGCTCCCCCGCCCCGAACCGCTCCTCGCAGTTCCCCCAGGCCCGCACCCTCGCCGAGCTCGAAGCCCTCCTGCAATAATTCCACGTACGGAAGATCAACCACGGAGACACGGAGAAGGGGAGAGAAGAGGGAGGAGTGAAAGGCAAGAATTTCGGGATGCCCTGTCTTGCGACAATTATCCCGGATATCCTGTCTCCTTCCTCTCCCTGTTCTTCTCCCTCTTCCCTCTGTGTCTCCGTGCCTCTGTGGTTCAATTCCTATTTCGAGGAGCGGACCCGCGGGTCGAGGAGGCCGTAGGCCAGGTCGAGCAGGGCCATCGACACGCAGATGACCAGGGACAGCGCCGCGAAGGCGCCGGCGGTCAGGCGGATGTCGTTGCCGCGTATCGAGGTCCAGAGCAGGAGCCCGAGGCCCGGCCGCGCGAAGACGATCTCCACGAGGGCGTCGCCGCCGAAGCTCTGCACGAGCGCGATGACCGCGTTCGAGGCGATGGCCGGTCCCGAGCTCCGGAGCACGTGGCTCCGCATGATCTTGCCTTCGGGAATTCCGCGCCCCCGCGCCGACATGACGAAGTCCTCGTGCAGGTTCGCGTCGAGGGCCGCGCGCGCGAGCAGGGCGAAGGCCCAGACGCGCAGGGCCGTTATGGAGAGCACGGGCAAGACGAGGTAGGAGAGGCGGTCGAGCAGGGCCAGGAAGGGATTTTCCGGAGGCGGCACCGAGGCGAGCGCGCCGAAGGGGAAAATGCGGAGC
>JAKLEE010000103.1 GCA_022703215.1 Spirochaetota bacterium
CCGTCGGACCGGCTTGGGAAGCCCTCAACGCGGCGCTCGCGGTCTCGCGACCGGAGGCCGGCGTCCTCCCCTTCCTGTTCAGCGCCGGGACGGATACCAAGCACTGGGTAGGAGTCGCCGACTCGATTTTCCGCTTCGCGCCCATCCTCCAGAATTCCGCGGACCTCTCGCGCGTGCACGGGCGCGACGAACGCATCGCCGTCGACGAGGTACGCAGGGCGACGCTTTTCTACCGGGAATTCCTCAAGGCGTATTGCGGCAGGCACGTAGCCCCCGTCGATTCACGGCCGATCCGGAAAAGTTGACTGGCGCGCCAGGACCTCATGGCTCGTCGTGAGGAATCAGGAACTCAACCGATCAACCGTCGACCGGATAACCGGGCGGCGGCGGTCCGACGATGAGATGGATGCCCGCTTTCCAATGGAACGCCGCCGAGCTCTGCCACTCACACGGCCTTTTGGCCAGGCCTGCGGCGACCGCATTCCGCTCTATGTAACAGAAAACTCTCAGCCGGGCGGAGATATCCTCGACTATCCATGATCGGAACCGGTCCCCCCAGACATGCCCCCAAAGACCGAGCAGGCGATTGAGCCGCATCGCGAAGACTCCCAAGACCCAATGCATGATCCGGGACAGATTCTCGCCCTTCCCCGGCTGGATCAGGAGATGAAAATGATTGTCCAGCACGACGAAATTCTGGATCGAGAACGTGAATTTCCGTTTCGCCTGCGCGAGAACCGCGAGGAAAAGTTCCCGCCCGTTCATACGGTCGAGAAGCTTTTCCTTGTGGTTCACTCGGGCGGATACATGGTAGAGAGCGCCGATTTTCAGTAGCCGTGCTTGTCTCATACGTAGGTACCGCCAGGTTTCGAGCCCGTGCTTGCGCCATGTGTCGTTTTCTTCATTTTATCCGGAGGGCCCGGGGGACACACCCCGTCAATCCCGCCCTCGGGGACAGGGCTGCGTGGTCGGGGCTGTGTGGTCGCCGGCAGCTTGCCTAGCTGTCTGCCGGATTCCTTCGGAACCGCTAGAATTCCACGACGGCCGGCATGGAAAAGCCCGCCGGGTCGGGTGCGTACCTGAGGAAGTAGGCGATGCGCTCGGCGAGCGCGGCCGCGAAACGGCAACGGTCGGGCCAATCGTCCGGCGACTCGATGAACACGCGATAGCCCGGATACTCGATGGCCGTCAGGGTGGCGCCGCTCCCGGACCGGTACTCGAAGGCACGGGCGCCGGAAACGAAGGCGGCGCCGCAAGCGGCGCTCCGCCACTCGGGGCCGAGGAACACGGGCGCCCGCGAGAACCATGCGCGCAGCAGTACCGGCACCGGGTCGGACACGGCGCCCGAAGCGGGCGCCCGAGCCGCGCGGTATTCGGCGGAATGGGCTGGAAACGCGTTCGGGAGCTCGAGGAAGGGCAGGCCCTTGCCCGCCGGGTCAGACCGTGTGAGCACCGCGCGCGAAGCGGCCGGCGCAAGAGCCTGGGCGCCTGCCGCGTCGGTGCGGCAGGGAAGCGAAGCGAGAACGAGAGTGAGGACGGCAAGGGCGGCCGATCCGCGTCGCGGGCGGCCGAGTTGCCTTTCCCCCATCCCGTCCTTCCGATTCGTCACCGGCCCGTCCCCGCCGCGCTTCCCCGCGCCCGTCATTCCACCGTCACGCTCTTGGCCAGGTTGCGGGGTTGGTCGACGTCGCGGCCGAGTTCGAGCGCGACGAAGTAGGCCAGCATTTGGAGCGGCACGATCTGCGTGAAGGGCTGGAAGAGGGCGTCGACCGGCGGTACGCCGATGAAATCGTCCGCGAGCGCCTCGACTTCCTTGTCGTCCGCGTCGGCCACCGCGATGACGGGACCGCCGCGGGCCTTGATTTCCTTGATGTTGGAAATGGTCTTCTCGCGGAGGTGGCCGGAGGGGACGAGGAAGACGCTCGGCGTCTCGGCGTCCACGAGGGCGATGGTGCCGTGCTTCATCTCGCCGGCGCCGCAGCCTTCGGCGTGCGCGTACGAGATTTCCTTCAGCTTGAGCGCGCCTTCGAGGGCGATCGGATAGAGGATGCCGCGGCCGAGGAAGAGCCAGTCGCCCGAGCGGGCGTACTTCTTCGCGACGGCTTGCACTCTATCGCGCGTCGCGAGCGCGCCCTTGATGGCCTCGGGAATCGCGTCGAGCTGTTTGATGAAGCGGACGCCTTCTGCGTGCGAGAGGTCGTGGGTGCGGGCCAGCAGGAGGCCGAGCAGGTAGAAGGCCGCGAGCTGGCTCGTGAAGGCCTTGGTGGAGGCGACGGCGATCTCGGGGCCGGAGTGGACGTAGATGCCGCCGTCCGATTCGCGCGCGATGGTGGAGCCGACGACGTTGCAGATGCCGAGCACGGTGGCGCCGCGGCGCTGGACCTCGCGCATGGCGAACAGGGTGTCGGCGGTCTCGCCGGACTGCGAGACGGCGAGGTAGAGGGTGTTCGGCTCCACCACGGGATTCCGGTAGCGGAGTTCGCTCGCGAGCTCGGCGACCACGGGCACGCGCGCGAGGCTCTCGAGGATGTAGGCGCCGACTAAGCCCGCGTGCCAGCTGGTGCCCGCGGCGATGACGCGCACGCGCTCGATGGCGTGGAGCTCCTTGCGGGTCAGGTTGAGGCCGCCGAGCTTGGCGGTGCCATTCTCGCGGTCGACGCGGCCGGAGAGCGCGCGCGGGACGGATTCGGCCTGCTCGAAGATCTCCTTCTCCATGTAGCAGCCGAAGCCTTCCTTCTCGATCTCCTCGAGGTCCCACTCGATGCGGTCGATCTTCGGGTCGACGGCGTTCTCTTCGAGATCGGCGATGCGGAAATCGGAAGCGGTCATCGAGACGACCTCGCGGTCGTTCAGGTACACCACCTGGCGCGTGTGCGCGAGCATCGCGGTGACATCGCTGGCCAGGAACATCTCGCCGGAGCCGACGCCGACGACGAGGGGGCTGCCGTTCCGGGCGCCGACGATGCGCCCGGGCTCGTCGGCGTGGATGCAGGCGATGCCGTAGGTGCCGGTCAGGTGGCGGAGGGCGGCGCGGAGGGCTTCCTCGAGCTCGCCCTTGTAGTAGAAAGCGACGAGGTGCGCGATGACCTCGCTGTCGGTCTCGGACTTGAAGACCGCCCCTTCCTTCTCGAGGGTCTCGCGGAGGGCGACGTGGTTTTCGATGATGCCGTTGTGCACCACGGCCACCTTGCCCGAGGCGTCGCAGTGGGGGTGGGCGTTCGCGTCGGTGACGCCGCCGTGCGTGGCCCAGCGGGTATGGCCGATGCCGCAGGAACCGGGCAGGTCCTTGGGGACGGCGGAGCGGAGCTCCGCGATCTTGCCCTTCCTCTTGATCACCGCGAGCGGCGACCCGGCATCGGCCGGGCGTTGCACCGCGATGCCGGCCGAGTCGTAGCCGCGATACTCGAGCCGCTTGAGGCCCTCGACGAGGATGCGCGAGGCTTGCCTGGGCCCCGTGTAGCCGACGATTCCGCACATGGAGTACTCCTTTCGTCCGCGTCCCGCCGGATCCTCACGGAGCTCCCGGAGGCGGACACCGCGGCGGGGCTCCCGGCCTTCCCGACAGGAAGGCCTGCGCCCGGCCGCATCGACTAGCATAGCGCGAAAATACGGCCCGCTTCCACCCTGTCCCGGCGGCTCCGGGTACCCTGAGCTCGCTCAGCGGGGCCCGACCCTTCCTCAAGCCGCCAGGCCTGGCCGCAAGGGCTGTCCCCAATCGGCCCGTCGCCCAGGCCGGTCACCGTGGACGACCCGACGCTCCGGTCTGTCCCCGGCTGCCTGGACAAAGGCTTCTCCCGGCCGCCGCCGCAAGCTAGTATGTGGCCATGTCCGATCCGAGCCTTCTTCAGCCTTTCCCCGGATCGCGGATCATGTCGCTCCGCGAGACGTCGAGCACCATGGATGAGGCACGCATGCTGGCAGGCTCCGGAGCCGTCCGCGGATCGGTGGTCGTCGCCGATTTCCAGCGGGCAGGTCGCGGGCGCTTGCCCGGACGCTCATGGTCCGGGAAGGCTGGAGCGAGCCTTCTATGCACCGTCATCCTCGACGCGAGCGACGGGACGGTTCCCGGATTTCCGCTTCGCATCGGACTCGCGCTTCTCCGGACCGTCGCGGCGCTCGTTCCGGAATCGATCGGCCGGCTCTGGCTCAAGTGGCCGAACGACCTCCTGGTCGCGCCATCGGGTTATCCGCGCAAGCCCGGCGAAGCGGGAGCGGCCGGCTCCGCGGAATTCACGCCGCATGGCCTCCGCAAGCTCGCCGGCATTCTCTGCGAGGGTGCGGGAGGGAGGGTTCTGGCCGGCATCGGCCTCAACCTGTTCAGCCAAGCTTGGCCGAGCGCATGCAAGATCCCGCCCGTCTCGCTCGAGGAGGCTTTTTACGCCGGCGTCCCGTCCGAGCTGCCGGGCCGTGACGCGATCCTCGCCGAGTTGCTCCGTCAGGTATCCTCCGCCCTCCGCGATCCGGATGCGCTGATGGAAGTGGAGCAGAAGCTCTACGGACTCGGGTCGCGGGTCCGATTCGTGCCGGGCCTTCCCGGTTCCAGGCCCGTCGAAGCCTGCCTGGAGGGCCTTGGCCCCTCCGGCGCCCTTCTGCTGCGTCTCGAGGACGGAAATCTCGCCGATTTCGCCTCCGGGGAGCTTGCGCTCGAATGATCTTCGGCACGCGCCGCGGCTCGCCCGGAGGGCAGCGCCGGGAAACCGGCGCGCGCGTGGACAGCGCCCGGACTCAAACCGAACTAGAGGGCAATCCCTTCGACGCCATCCCCGGTGCCGCCTCGCGGCGGGGCCGGGGATTGACGGCGCCCCCCTCCGCGGCTAACCTTTCCGGATATGGCCACGAAGGACCGGGCAGGTTCCCGCCCCTCCGCATCGACCGAGTCGGGCGGATTCCTGGACAAGATCCTCTCGATCTTCACCGGCATGGGCGATCCGGAAGCAGAAAAAAAGAAGCTCATCAAATCGATAGCCAGGGACGTGACGCGCTCCCGCTTCAAGTTCTACCGGGTCAAGGGTTCTGAGGCCACTCCGGCGCTCGCGCGATTCTTCTACGAGATCTACAAGGTGGTGGCGCCGGCCCAGGTCCTGCTCACTAACGCCTCGAGCTCGGGAGTCCTCAGGTCCTTCGTGATCGAGAGCTTCCTCTCGAAGGAACAGCGCGAACTCGCCGAGCGGATCACCGACGCCGCGATACGCGAACGGGCGCAGAAGCTGCCTCTCCGCGAGCTCACAGAATCGGTCCGCAACGACCTCCTCACCTTCTACTCGGTCTTCGACGCGGACCGGACCAACCAGATCGACGCCGCCTACTCGACCTTGCTCTCGCTCGTCTCGTTCGTCAATTTCGACTACTATTTCCTGCTCAAGAAATTCGACTCGACACTGGTCGAGCGCGGCTTCGCTTCGAAGCCGAACTTCGACGCGATCTCCGCCGATTATGTAGCCGACGATCTCGCCGATTTCCTCGAGGTCTTCGCCCCCCTCAACCTCGAGGCCGACTGGCGGCGCATCCTCGGCGCCCTCAAGGAATACCGCAACCTCGACGTCATTTCGATCGAATCCTGGAACAAGCTCGTGCCGGCCATCCGCGAGGTCAGGCAGAGCCAGATCCTCGAGCAGGTGGTCCGAATCGCCAAGCGCGATCCGTACTTCAACTCGTCGCCGCGGGTATCCGGGGAGCGCATTGTCGAACCCTTCCTCGACAAGCTCAAGAACCAGGTCGAAATGCTGATCCAGCAGATGTCCCAAGAGCGCCGGAACGCCAAGATCGAGGAGACGGCCAAGGCGATCTTCGGGACCTCCGTGATAGTCCGCACGAAGAACTACACCGACAAGGCCAACATCGCCTTCGCCAAGAAAATGCTCGGCGGCTACATCCACACGGGCGCGCTCAATTACCTCAAGGCCTTCCTGATCGATTACTTCAAGAAGGACATCCGCGAGATCAACGACCTCCTGATCATCCGCGGGCAGTGGACCATCAACGTGCAGTCGCAGCAACTCTCGGACGCCTACCACGGGCTGCTCGAGGTGTCCGATGCGTTGCTGTCCTTCGACGACTCCCTCGGCGAGGACACCGAGATCGGCGCGCGCATGCGGAGCGCCCTGGCCAAGAGCGAGCGCGACAAGGACGCGGTCAAGTACCTGAGGCAGATCCTCAAGGAGTCGAACGACAAGGCGCTCGCGATGCTCAACAAGGCGGCCCTGAACCTCATAGCGATAGGCAGGCAGTACCGTTCGCTCATCGAGGATTTCGGGAAGCTCCGGCACGAGGTGCTGCTCAACTGGAAGGAAATCGATTCAGCGGCGCCCAAGCCCGTGAAGGACATGCTCGTCGAAGCGTACAAGAAGATCTATTACATGGTGCAGTTGCTCCAGTACTTCGTGAAGGGCGAATAGCGGGACGGAGAAAGCGGCGAAGGGTTCTATCCTTGTCGCTCAGGGCGGGGCCTGACGCGCGGAAACGCACCCCCCTCGCTCGGGACCGCTTCGGGGTCGCGTTTCCGCGCGTCACCCGCCGTCCTGCCCCCACCGTAGCAACATTCGCCGGGTTTGCCCTTCCACGCCGCCCTTCAGGATGTCCTTCCGGGCGATTGCGTTGCCGGGGGATCGACAAAAACGTTCCGCGGCTTCGTCGCCGCGAGCGCCGCAACTGAAGATCGACGGAGCCGTTCCGCGGCTTCGTCGCCGCGAGCGCCTACGGGCGCTCGCGAGCTAGCGCCCGATCCGGAATTTCTCCAGCCTCGACTCCAGCTTCTCCGGAACGCGGCAGCGGATCCGGGTGCCTTCGTCGTCCTGAACTTCCGAAAGCACGTGCGCCTCACGGTGAAGGAGCGGGACAAGGGCGTGCTCGGCGTAGGGGATGAGGTATTCGCGTTCCGAATCACCGGCGCGGAGGAGTTCGTTTATGCGGGCTGCGAGCGCTTCGAGCCCGAGGCCGGTTTTCGTCGAGACGAGGATCGCCTCGGGATGCTTGCGCCGGAATTCCCCAAGCCGCTCAGCGTCGACCAGATCGATCTTGTTGAGCACGAGGACTTCGGGCACGTCCTGGGCTCCAATTTCCTCGAGCACTTCGGCCGTGGTGGCCGCGTGCCGTTCGTGCTCCGGATCGGAGGCGTCGACGACATGGACCAGCAGGTCGGCGAGCGCCGCCTCCTCGAGCGTGGCCTTGAACGCCTCGACGAGGCCGTGCGGCAGGTTGCGCACGAAACCGACCGTGTCCGTCAGGAGTATGGCGCCACCGCCCGGCAGCTCGAGCCGGCGCGTGGTCGCGTCGAGGGTCGCGAAGAGCTTGTCTTCCGCGAGCACGCCGGAGCCGGCCGCCGCGTTGAGCAGCGACGACTTGCCCGCATTGGTGTAGCCGACGATGGCCGCCCGCGGGATCGCGGTCTTCTCGCGCCGCCGGCGTTGGACGCCGCGCCGGACCCGCACCTGCTCGAGCTCCACCTTGATCTCGTCGATGCGCCGCTCGATGACGCGGCGGTCGAGCTCGATCTTCTTCTCGCCGGAGCCGCGCGTGCCGTAGTGGCCGCCCTTCTGCTGCTCGAGCGCGTGGCCGAAGTGCGCGAGCCGGGGCAGCTCGTAGCGGAGCCGGGCGAGCTCGACCTGGAGCTCGGCCTCCGCGGTCAGGGCCCGCGAGCCGAAGATGCGGATGATGAGCTCGGCGCGATCGTACACCGAGAGGCCCGAGAGCTCTTCCCAGTTGCGTTGCTGCTTCGGGGCTAGCGGGGCGTCGAAGATGATGCTGTCCGCTTCGCAGGCCTTGGCGGCGTTCGCGATCTCGTCGGCCTTGCCCGTGCCGACCATCAGGGCGGCGCTGCGGGAGCGAAGGTTCGCGAACAGCTCGCCCGCGACCTCGACCCCGAGGCTCGAGGCCAGGCCCTTGAGTTCGCGGAGGAGGCTTTCGGCTTCGGGGCGGTCGACTCCGTCGGGCTGGACGCCCACCAGGAAGGCGCGTTCGGGTCGCGCCGCGGTTTCATGCAGTTGTGCCATAGCGTATCGACAGTACCCCGGACCGGTGCGACGCCGCAAGCTCGCCCCGTGACTCGGTCGAGGTCCGTCCCCGCCCCGACCCGCGGATTCCGTGCTATAATGACCGCATCCCAAGGAGCCATCCATGTCCATCAGCCTCGCCGACCTCTCGCGCGCAGTCCTCGACACCGAATACGCCGTCCGCGGCCCCATCGTGGCGCGCGCCGCCGAGCTCGAGCGCGCCGGGCGCGACATCGTCTACTGCAACATCGGGAACCCGCAGGCGCTCAAGCAGAAGCCGCTCTCGTGGGTGCGCCGCGTCCTCGCCCTCGCCGAGGCGCCCGAGCTCATGGAGGAGTGCGCCTCCGTCCCCGCGGACGCCGTCGCCGCCGCGCGCCGCGTCCTCGAGGCCTCGAGGCACGGACTCGGCGCCTACTCGGAGTCCAAGGGCCTCCGCTTCGTCCGCGAGGACGTGGCCGCCTTCATCAAGTCGCGCGACGGCATCGACGCCGACCCCGAGGCGATCTTCCTGACCGACGGCGCCTCGAAGGGCGTCCAGGCCGCGCTCCGCATGCTCATCTCGGGGCCGAACGACGGCATCATGATCCCGATCCCGCAGTACCCGCTCTACTCGGCCACCATCACGCTCTACGA
>JAKLEE010000104.1 GCA_022703215.1 Spirochaetota bacterium
GGGAAGAAGAAGCCGAAGATGGCCACGAGGGACATGGACACTTTCCGGTAGCGGTCGTTGGCCTCGGCGAAGCGCTCGGAGAAGGCGTCCTCCTTGACGAAGGACTTGACCACGCGGATGCCCGCGAGGGTCTCCTGCGCCAGCTCCGAGAGCTTGGCGTAGATCTCCTGCACCTTCTTGAAGCGCTTCCCCACGAGCGTCCCGAAGACGATGATCAGCGCCGTTACCGGCGGCAGCGGTATGATGGTCCAGGCCGCCACCTCGGGATTGCGCGCGAACATGATGACGAGCACCGCGCTCGACATGAACAGCCCGTCGACCAGGGTGACGAAGCCCATGCCGGCGGCCATGCGGATGGACTGCATGTCGTTGGTGGCTCGCGCCATGAGGTCGCCGATCTTGTTGGCCTGGTGGAAGCGCGGGCCGAGCTCCATGAGCTTGGCGAAGAGCCGGTCGCGGAGCCGCGCCTCGATGCGCCGCGACGAGCCGTGGATGAAATAGCGCCAGAGGAAGCGGCCGGACGCTATGAACAGCGCCACGAGCACGAGGCGCGCAGCTATGGAGGCGACCGCGCCGGCCTGGAAGCGGCCGGAGGACACGAGGTCGACCGTCTGCCGGATGAACTGGGGGATGAGGAGCTGGGCCGCGTCGACGGCGATCAGGAAGGCGAGCCCCGCTACATAGCGGAAGCGGTATTCCTTGAGGTAGGGAAGCAGGGTCCTGTATTCCTTGAGCATGGCGGCGATGATACTCCCGGCCCCCGCTGCGCGGCAAGCTCGGGCGCTTTCCGGGCCGGCACGGCTCCGGGTTGGATGAGGGGGCCCGGGGGAGAAGGAAGGGCGTTAGGTCGCGACGCGACGTAACGGCGACGAAGGGTGAACCCTTCGTCGATCTTCTGTGGGGGGATGCCGCCCTTCCTTTTCCCCCGGACAGTCCCCTTGGCACGGATACGCGCTCCCCTGCAATGAAAAAGGGAGGGGACCCTTCCGGACCCCCTCCCCGCTTCCTTCTGATGACTCAAAAACCGGTCAGAACACGTTGGCCCTGAGGCCGAAGGAAAGCCGCGGGATGAAGCCGCCGGATACGACCGACGACAGCACCCAGACCTGGAACTCGGTGTAGAAGGCGTAGGATCCGAACATGGTCGCGTTCCGGATGGTGACCTTGGGGAACTCGAGCTGGCCGAAGACCGCCGCCACGAGCAGGCCTCCCTCGCTCTGGGTCTCGGAGAAGTACGAGAAGTTGGCGCCGAGGCCCGCGTTGAGCGAGAGCCAGTCCCAGTCGGGACCGAGGAAGGACCCGAAGGGCACGAAGGCGATGTTGGCGATCAGCTTGGCCCCGTAGACCATGCCGAAGAAGCTCTGCTGGACGCCGGCCGAGTCGGTCTCGGGCGCCTGGCCGAAAAGACCCTGGAGCTTGACGTTGTCGTCGAAGAAGGTGAGGCCGAGCCCCGCCTCCCAGAGCGTGCCGCCGAGGACGTGCGCGTCGACGTAGAGCCCCTGGATGAAGGATGGCAGCTCGTAGCTGGACTTGTCGCCCTTGCGGAGCCCGATGCGGACCTCCCGGAGGCCGTTCGCGTCGGCGGCGCTGCCCGAAAGCGAGAGGCTCGCGTTGTAGCGGCCGTCGACCACGGGCTTCTCGATCTCCACCTCGGGCGGAGTCTTGTCGAGCAGCAGCGTGGTCTTGGCGACCGAGACCGAGCCGTCGCCGAAGGTGGCGCGGACGATGAGTCGGACCTCGCCCTCCGGATAGTCCTGGGTTTCCAGGCGGAATTTCCACTTCGCCGTCCCGGAGGCTTCCACCCAGTTGCGGCCGTTGTCGATGCTGGCTTCCACGAGCAGCGGTTCGCGCTCCTTGGCGCTCTTCTTGAACGCCGCGACGGCGTCCTTGTCCGCGGGATCCGGCGCTATCTCAATCCAGCCGGCCTTGCCTTCGAGGAAGGGCCGGTAGGGCAGCCAGGCGCCCGCCTTGTGGCTTTCGATGGAGATCCAGGGTCCGAGGCGGGTCCAGTTGACCGCGCTCGGGCGCGAATCCAGGGCCTTGCCGCTCGCGCTTAAGGTGCTCGCCTTGAGGTCGAAATCGCCCTCGGGCAGGTTTTCCGGATCCGGCCTCAAGCTGAACCAGCCGAGCGGGTCGGGCTCGACGGTGCCGAGAGCCTTGTCGCCCGCGTAGATGGTCACCGTCCGGGCGCCGCCCTCGACCACGGCGCGGCCGTGGATGTCGAGCGCGCCGGAGACGCGCGAACCCGGCAGCGGGTAGAGGATCTCCACCGTGTCGGCCGGTTCGCCGCCCTTAAGATGGATGGTGCGCGATGCGACGGTCTCGTTGTCGGCTCGGTCGCGCGCAACGAGGCGCACCGAGTAGGGGCCGGGTTTCAGGGCGGACAGATCGATGGTTTTCCGCACGCTCGAATCGAGGGGCACCTCGACCACCATGAGCGGCGGCGACGCGGCGCCGAGCGGGCTGATCTCTATGCGGGCGGAGGCCAGGGCGAGGTTGTCGCCGATGCGGCCGCTGGCGAGCAGGCTCCGCGCGATCTCCGCGCCGTCGGCCGGCAGGTCGAGGCGGGCGCGCGGGGGCGTGTTGTCGATGTTGAGGATGCTGGCGTGGAAGCCCTCGGTGCCGTACTCGTCCACGGGCCGCGCGGCCACGGCGTGGAGGCCGTCGGCAAGCAGGGAGGTGTCGAGGAGGTAGGACCAGGCCTCGGCGCCCGGCGCCGCGTTGTAGGTGGCGCGGTTGTCCACCGAGATGGCGATGCCGCCGATGCCGTTCGCGTCGGAGGCGGTGCCGGAGATGCGGACCACGCCGCGTGCCGGTTTTTCTATGGAAGGTTCGACGAAGGCGGCGACCGGCTCTTCCTTCGAGATGCGGTAGGTGCGCTTCACGATCTCGCCCTGGATGCCGTAGATGTCCTCGGCCCTGAGCTCGACCGTGTGCTCGTTGTCGGTGGTGTCGGCCAGCGCCACGCGGAGCGTGAAGCTGGTGCCCTCCATGGGCAGGCGCACCCAGTCGCCCGAATCGACGCTGTAGTGAATGGCCGCGAGGCCGTCGTCGTCGTAGGCGACGCCGGCTATCGAGAAATCGCCGCGGAGCACTTCGAGCTCCACCGGGGTCTGGATGGCGGCCACCGGCTTGTCCTTCTCCGCGTCGACGGCGAGGGCCGGGGCCAGGACCGTGACGTTGCCGGCTTTGTCCGTCGCGCTGAAGCCGCCTCCCTCGGGAAGCGGCAGCGCGAGCCGCGAGAAGTCGAAGCCGCGGGCCCAGGCTGCGGGTCCCTCGAGGGTTTCGGCCTCGAGTGCCGGGCCGTCCCGGTATGTGGCGAGCGCGAGCCTGCCTGAGTCCCTGGCCTCGACCGCCACCGTGGTGGTGCCGTTGACGGCTGTGCCCGGAGCCGGGATCACCTGGACAAGCTCGGGCGCCAGGGTGTCCTTGTTGATCATGCGGTCGATGACGGTCCGCGCGCCGGAGAAGTCGGTCGCGGTGACGCGGACGGCCACGGCCCCGTCGGGGACGGTCGCGAGGGGAATCTCCCTGTCGAAGGCGAAGGGATCGGCGCCGGGCCGCGGGGCGGCGAGCAGTTCCAACGCCTCGCCGCCGTCCAGGGCGACCGAGAGCGAGGAAAGGCCGTTGCGGTCCGAAGCGCTTCCCTTCAGCCGGAACGCGCCCTTGGTCCATTCGAACTGCGCGGGTCCCGCCACCTCGAGCGCAGGCGGAGCCGCGTCGACATCGATGACGAAGGGACCGTACTGGAAAACATCGCCGTCTATGGTACGCACCTTGAGCGTGCTCGGCACGCCGATCTCCTCGGCCAGCGCCTCGACGTTCACCGTGAGGCCGTCGAAGGAAGCCGAGAGGTTGGCGCGAGGCGGATCGAGGGCGACGGACGCGATGGGGCGGCCTCTGAAGCGGCCGGTCAGCGTTTCGCCTATCGCGAGCCGCGCGCGCGGAGTCCCGCCCCGGTTGTCGAAGGCGGTTTCGTGGAAGCGGATGCCCTCCGCGTCGTCTTCGCCCGCGGTCGGGGGAATGACGCCGTGGAGCTCGAAGCGCGACAGGGCTGAGAGCCCCGCCGCATCGGTCGCGCGCAGCTCGAAGAGGATGCGCTGGGGTCTCAGCCCCGGGGGGAGCGCCACGGTGAAGGGTATCGGATCGCCGGGGGTGGCCGGCTTGCCGAGGTTCGCCTTGAGCGGCGCGCCGCCGTCGAGCGCAAGCTCGACCGAGGCGAGCCCGTTCGGCGCCGACACGGAGCCTGAAAGGGCCATGGCCGGCGCGAGGGTCAACGCGGCGCCGTGCACGACGGGCGACGGCGCTTTCGCGTCGCCCGCGGCGAGGGCGGAGAAGCCGGGCGCCGAGCCTCCGACGAGGATCTCGCGGCGGAGCTCGGTCCGCTTGCCGGAGGGGTCGACGGCGGCCATGACGAGCGTGTGCTTGCCGGCGGAAGTCTCGGGCAGGGCGGCGGCGAGCGCGGGGCCGCCCTCCGCGAAGGGCGCGAGCGAATCGAGCGCGAAGCTGGTGGCGGGCGGAGCGTCGTCGTCGCTCGCCTGAAGCGCGAGCGTCATTCCAGGAACCAGGGTGCCCTCGGGCAGCGCGGCGCTCACGACCGGCGCGTCCGCCGCCGCGTCGTACGCGGCGCGATACTCGAGCCGGGCGACGTTGCCGGCGCGGTCGCGGGCGCTCACCGCGAGGACGAGGGCGCCGCCCTTCTCCGATGCGGGATCGATCCTACGGGCGAACCAGCGGGAGCCGCCCGCCTCGACGGCCTCGGGCGCGGCGGTCCCGGCCTTGAATTCCAGCGAGGCAAGCTCGGTAGCGTCCACGGCGCGGAACACCGCGGGCGAGGAGCCACCCGTCGTCGCCTGCGCTCCTTCGGGGAAAACCTGCCTCAGCTCGGGCGGCGTGTTGTCGATGCGAAGGTAGAGGGGCGCGAAGAGGACGGCGCCCGAGAAGTCCTCGACCTTGACGATCCAGCGGAGCGCGCCGTCGGCGGTCTTGAGGGTATCAGCGGATAGGGAGACGGCGAGGGCGGGTTTCGCGGACTTCTCGTCCTTGAACGAGCCGAGGGGAAGGTAGGTCGCGCCGCCGTCATAGCTCACGGACACTGCCTTGAGGAGCCCGGCGACGGAGACCTGGCCCTTGAGCGAGCTCGCCCCGGAAAGGAGGAGCCGAGCGGGCACGGGCGCGGGGAGCGCGTCGGCCGGCAGCGAGGCGAACTCGGTCTCGGCGAGGAGCGGCGAACTGAACGACAGTTTCCGGGCGCCCGCGGTTCCGGCGAGCTCGAGGCGGCCCAGCTCGGCGCCGCCTTCGACCGACACGGCGTCCGCGAGGGCTTCCGTGCGGGGCTTCGCCGCGACGGAGACCTCCGGCCGCGCGAGGGTGGCGTTGCCGGCGCGGTCGGTCACGCGGTACGCGGCTTTCGCGTCCGCGGCCAGGTCCGCGCGGTGGATGAAGAAGCGGTCGGTGAAGGGGATTTCCTCGAAGCGCGAGCCGTCCGCGGCAAATTCGACCTTCGCGATGCCGGACAGGTCCTCCACGAGCGCCGCCAGGTCCTCGGCCCCGTGGACCTCGTCCCCGGAGGCGGGCGAGAGGAAGCGCACGCGGGGCGCTTCGGGATCGAACCCGAAGGAAGCGCTCGCTCGGCCGCGGTTGCCGGCGGCGTCGGCGGCCTCCACCAGGATGGAAACCGCGCCGGGAGCCAGGTCCGCGGCCGGCACGGCCAGCTCGAAGGAACCGTCCGCCTTGAGCGCAAGCGGTTTCGCCTCGCCGGAGGGCAGGACGCGCCAGGTGGCCTCGGCGACGCGGTTTCCGTCGCGCGCGGCGCCGCGCAGGACGGGCGGCTTCGCGGACCAGGAGAACCCCGCCGCCTCGATCGAGACGAGCGGGGGCTCGGAATCGGTGGCGAACACGTAGGGGCCGGCCTTGAAGACGTGGCCCTTGTCCGTCCGCCCCACGATCACGGTCGGAGCGCTCACGCCTTCCTTCAGCGCCTCGATCCGCACGGAGCTGCCGTCGAACGCTGCGCGCACGAGGTCGGTGGCGGGTTCGAAGCCGATGGAAGCCAGGGGAGCTCCGTGGAAGGCGCCGAAGACCGGACCGCCCGCCAGGGTGAAGCGGCCGGGGCCCTCGCCCTCCGGCGCGCTGACCGCGGGGTCGACGAAGCGGAAGCCGGTTTCCTCGCGGACGGCGCCGTAGTTCACGACGTAGAGGAGCGCCTTTCCCGCCCAGGCGTTGCCGTAGGCGTCCTCCGCCTCGAGGGTGAGGGGCGCGAAGCCGTACGGCAGGGATCGGTCGAGGGCGATGCGGAATGGTACCAGGCCGTCTGGACCTGGCTTGGAGGGGGCGAGCACGCGGGGTGCGGCGCCGCCGACGACGAGCCTGAGGGCCGTAAGGCCGTTCGGGGCGAAAATCGAGCCTTCGAGGAATTCGCCGCCGTCCACGCGGACCTCGGATCCTTGGGAGAAATCCCTCGAACCCGAGGCCGAGGCGAGGCGCTCGAAGCGCACCGCTCCGGGACCCCTATCGAGCGTGAATTTCACGACGACAGGAAGCCCCGCGAGCCCGTTCGAATCGACCGGCACCAGGCTGAGCGTGCGCGCGCCCGACGGCGCCGCTTCGGGAAGCTCGAGGCTCCAGGCCTCGGACGCGGGAATCTCGACGGGTGCGGAGCCGTCGAGCGACCAGCGCAGCGCCGAGACGCCGTCGTCGTCGGCGATGGCTCCCCTGACCGGCTCGCCCGCGCGGAGCCTGCCCTCCGGCTCCGGATGCCGGACGGAGACGACAGGAAGATCGGCCTTCGCGTCCACCTTGACCTGCATCGACAGCCGCGTGAGGTTGCCGATCCGGTCCCGGGCGCTCAATACGAGCTCGGCCTTGTCGCCCTTGACCGCGGAAGCGTCGAGCACCTTCATGAAATACGGGTTGCCAGGCACGAGGGGGATCTCGCCGAGCTCGACGCCGGCGAAGCTAACCGACAACGAGGTTACGCCGACCTCGTCGCGAGCGGCCCCGACCAGGGCGAATTTTCCATTCACCGCGAGGTCCCCGAGGGGCCGGGCGATCTCGATGGCGGGCTTTGTGTTGTCCACGTATACGAGGCTCGCGGACATCTCGGTCGAGCCCACCTCGTCCACCGAGCGGAGCCAGACGACCAGGGGGCCGTCCGGCAGCTTCGCCGTGTCGACCGGAATCGAGAAAGCCGCCTTGGTGCGATCCTTCCCCTGCTTGAGCGCGAGCGCGATCCAGGTTACCCGGTCGTCGAGGGAATACTCGACGGAACGGACGTTGTTGGCGTCGAAGGCCGAGCCCTGGAGCACCCGCTTGCCCGCCACTATCGAGCCGGGCACGGGATCCTCGATGGCGGCGAGGGGCTTGGTCCGGTCGAGATCGAACGAGACCCTGGTCTCGGGCCCGACGAGGCCGTTGACGTCGACGCCCCGCACCGCGAGTACGCGCCGGCCGTCCGCCAGCTCGGCGGTCTCGAGCGCGTAGGACCAGAAGGCGCCGCCCGAGGCCGCGACGAACTCGCCGCCGTCGAGCGAGACCTCCACCCTGGCCACTCCGTCGTCGTCCGCGCAGGTGCCGACGACGTTGAAGTCGCCGCCCGCCCGCATCAGCGGAAAGGGATTGACGATGTTTACGTTGGGGAAATCGGAGGCGGGGTCCACGAAGACGTTGATCGGCTCGGGACGGAGCACGTTTCCGGCCGCGTCCACCCCTTCGACCACCACGTTGTACTTGCCCGGCTTGAGCGCCGACAGGTCGAGGCTTCCGGACCAGTTCTCGAGCCCGTCCGCGGGCGCGAGGCCGTCGGCCGAAGCGGTCGAGTCGAGCGGCGCGGGGGTGGCGACCGGGGCGCTCTCCGCCGGAACGTCCGTCCCCGCGGCATCCTGGGAGCCCGCGGGCAGCACCAGGCAGATGGCGGCCAACGCGGCCAGCAGCGTCCTCGCGACGCGGGATTCCGAATTGACGCGCGGCTCGCGTCCGTCGCTCGCTCTGGCCGTTCGAGTGCTCATACTTCCCTCTCGTGGTGACATGGCTCTTCGGCCCGGCACCCCTCTTCATCATAGACGAATATCGGCCATTTTTCCCGTCCGGCGGCTCCGGGGCATCCGAAAGGCCGCGTTGACACCCCGCATCCGGAGTGTAGAATGGAACCATGGCCTCTCGCGGATCCCGGATCGCCACTTTCTTGCTCGCAATCGCGACCTCCATGGTCGCGTTCCAGTCCTGCGCGATCGGCCGGATAGGCCTCCGCGCCACCGAGGCGATGCTCGGCGAGGAGGATCCGGAGCTCGTGGCGGAGGCCTTGCCGGCCTACCTCAAGGCCGCGGAGATCCTGGCCGCCACCTGGCCGGAGGACGAGGGCTTCGCCCTCGCCGCGGCGGGCATGGAGCTCCTCTACGCCAGCGCCTTCCTGGCCCCCGCCTCGCGGAGCCTGCCGGACTCGCGCTG
>JAKLEE010000105.1 GCA_022703215.1 Spirochaetota bacterium
ACCCGAATCGCCCGCGATGGTCAAGACCTTCCACGTACAAGAAACCACGGATGAGGTCGCGCGCCGGAGGCGCACGCGTACATCCTTTCCACACCGAAAGCGGCGCGAAGCGACGCAGGCGCGGAGCTTCGGAGGGAAGAGGGAGGAAATGGACCCGAACCTCGGGTTCTTGATTTTCCTTTCTCCCGATTCTTTTCCTTCCTCCTTGCTCCGTGCCTCCGTGCCTCCGTGGTTGAGCTCGTCAATCCTCCTCACGGGCGATGAAGATGCGGCCTTCCTCCTCGAGGGCCTTGACGGTTTCGACCACCCGGAAGCCGGCTTCGTCAGCGTCGCGGAGGCGAACCCGCCCGATGGCCTGGAATTCGGCACGCAGCCGCGCGGCTTCCGCCTCGCCCCGGACCTTCGCGAAACGCGCGAACAGCCGCTCGCGCAAGGGTTCCTGCACGGCCTTCATGGCCACGAGCAGGTCGCGCTCCTCGGCCCCTCCGAGCACGGCGTCGATCGACTCGTCCTCGAGGATTGAGATGTCCTCGAAGACGAACATGTTGCGCTTTACGTCCTCGGCGAGCGCGCGGTCGACCTTCTCGAGGGTCTCGACCACATGCTTCTCGACCGCGCGCGGCACCAGGTTGAGCATGCCCACCACCGAAGCGACTCCGCCCGCATCGCGCTTTTCCGCGCCCATTCCGGCGAGCTTTTTCACGAGCACCCGTTCGGTCGAAGAGAGCACCTCGGCTCCCGCCCCGTCGAGCCGGCCGACGCGGCGCGCGATCTCGGGTTGCGCGTTTTCCGGAAGGCGTGAGAGCACCCCCGACGACAGGACCGGGTCGAGCCAGGACAGCACCAGGGCCGCCACTTGCGCCCGTTCGTTCGAGAGGAAGAGGGCGAGGTCCTCGGCCGAGGCGCCGGCGAGCGCGGAGAAGGGCCGAGCGCCTGCCGGCTTTCCGGCGTCTTGTTCCGCGCCGGCCGCCGCTCCGTACAGCAGGCGGTCGGCGAGCGCTTCCTGCTTCCCTTCGAGCGCCACGAGCGCCTTTCCCAGCGAGGCTATCGAAGCTTCCACCTTCGCGCCGAAAACCTCGAGGCTCCTCTGGAGGCCTTCGGTCGCGCCCCGACCGGAGTCCCCGCCAGTATCCTCAAGCGGCGCCTCGTCAGCTCCGGCATCAGCGACCACCTCGAATCGGAGCATCCGCCCCGAACGCGCGGCGGGCAAGCGAAGGGTCCGCAGCTCGGAGCCTCCGGAGCGGAGCCGCGCCAGCCCTTCGTCGAGCCCCGGCAGCGCGACCAGGCTGCCTTTCCTGAGCGCGCGGAGCTCGGCTACCGAAAGCCGCGCGCCGGCGGCGATGACCTCGACGGGCACCGGCACACGCCAGGCTCTCGAGAGGCCGACCGTCTCTCCGGGCTTGCCGCGAATGCCGTACCAATACCGCGCGCTCAGCTTCGGCACGAGCGGCTCGATCAGCTGGAAGGGGTAGACCAGGTTGAGGAGGCCCTTCCGTCCGCCGATGACGAGCTCGAGCGTCGCGATGACGATCATCTCGTGCGGCGGCACGATCTGGGCGAACTGCACGTCGGTCTCGACCTGTTCGAGCGCGCACTCGAGCTTCTCGATGCCCGACCACGCCTCGGCTACACGGCCGTAGAGATCTGCGAAAACCGTTTCGAGCGCCGCGAATTCCAGGTCCGTCAGCCCGACCGCCCCGAGTCGCGTGTTCGAGCCGGCGGCCTTGAGCGCCTCGCAGTCCAAGGGCGCGTCGATAGTCCCATCCGCCGGAGCGGGTATGGAGCCAGCTCCGAAGAGCCGCTCCACGATGGCGTCGGCCGCCACCGGCTCGATTTCGAGCGTGAAGCGGCCCTTGAGCGGGGCCATCCGCCCGACCGACAGCACCGTCGGAGTCGGCATCGAATGCGCGTACTCCTCCCAGGTCAGCTGGTCGACCATCGAAAGGTGGGCCTCGCAGGGCAGGCGCAAGCGGATGGAAAGGGCCGTCCCGGCCAGCCGCGCGAACACCTCGTGGATGTTCGCGACAGTCCGGAGCTGTTCCTTCGAGAATTTGTCCGGCCGCCGGAAATCGTAGAGCTTGACCCGGTAATCGCGATCGACGGGACCGCGTAAGCCGAGAATTTCCCTGCCTGGCGTGCCGGCTTTCGCCTCGGCGTCGCTCATGAATGGGCTCCCGTCCGCGCGGCGAGCTCGGTGACGCGGATGCCGAAATTCTCGTCGATGACCACCACCTCGCCGCGTGCCACCGTCCGCCCGCCGGCCCGGAGCTCCACGGGTTCGCCCGCGATCGACTCGAGCGCGATGATGCTGCCCCGGCCGACTTCGGACAGTTCGCCGATCGTGAGCTCCGTCCCCCCGAGCACCACTTCTACCCGGAGCCTCGCGTCCTCCACCGTTCCCGTCCGCGTCATGCCACCACCTCCGGCCCGAAGAGCCGCGTCACTTTGAAGAAATGCCGGCCGCCCTTGCGAACGACGCGACCCTCGGCTATCGCCATGCCCCCGGCTTCGAGCAGCATCCGCCCGCCCTCGCCCGCGGGCAGCCCGATCCGGCCCTCCCGGCCTGCCGCGGCTATCTCGGCGGGAGACATCGACCCCGCCGCCATCACGAGCTCGGTCCGAAGCACCACGTCCGCCGCCGGGTCCTCCCGACGATTCGCGCGTTTCGATCCGTCCATGGTTTCCTCCATGAGGCAAAGCTTAGGTCGGCGCGGAAGGGCGGTCTTGCACGATCTTGAGGAAATGCCCGCGTCGGACCTGTACGAAAATGCGGAAAGCCCCGGGCTAGCGTCTCGCCTGCTCGCGCCATGCGCGCGGCTGGAGGCCCATGAGCCGGAGGAAGTAGCGGTTGAAGAAGGAGAGGTTGTTGTAGCCGACCGCGAGGGAGACCTCGAGGATCGAGAGCTCGGTGGTCTTGAGGAGGACGCAGGCGCGCTCGATGCGCTTGCGGTTGACGTACTCGAAGAGCGGGCAGCCGGCGAGCGCCTTGAAGCGCTTCGAGAAGTCGCTCGGATTCGTCGCGCAGCGGGAAACGTAGAACTCGAGCGAGTGCGCCTCGGCGCAGTGCTCCGCGGCCCAGCGCACGGCGTCCTCGATACGCCAGGGACCTTCGCCGGGGGTCGCGGGGCGGGGAACGGTCGTGAGCGCGGGGCGGGCTGACGCGGACGGCGGGGCGTTCCCGGATCGGACAGCTCGGATGGGACGGAGCTCGCCCTCGAGCGCACGGAAACAGAGCGCGAAGAGCTCCGCGACGAGCGCTCCGAGCAGGGCCTCGCGCCAGGCGTCGTCCGGACCGGTCTCAGCGAAAATGGCCGCCGCGATCTCTCCCGCGCGCTCGAGAGCGCGCCGGTCGAGCGGGGCTACGCGGACGGCGCCCGGGCCGGGCGAGCTCGCGCCCAGGGTCCCGGGAAAACCGGGTTCGAAACGGAGCGCGAAGCCCGCGGCGTCGCCGCCGGTGCTTTCCGGGAATCCTCCGCCCTCGGCGATCGCGATGCCGGGCGCCACGACGAACGGTACCGTCACCTCGGCGCCGGGCGCCGCGGGGGCGTCCAGGACGCCCCGTTCGAGCACGACGAGGAGACCTTCCGGCTCCGCGGATCCGGCTGCGGGCGGCGCGCCCCGGAAGCGGGCGAGTGAAAATCGCCGCCTCGCGTCGGCCGCTCGCGGCCCGATAGAGAAGTCCACGGTCCTGGCTCCCTCTTCCCTTTCCTCGTTCCGCCTCGCGGCGCCCGGCCCGGGACCCCGAGCCGGTACGTAGTATCGCCCCGGAGCGTCGCGCCGGCAATGCTCCCCCCGATTGATCCATATACTTGACTATGTCAATCATTGAGTATATCATGCTTTTATGCACGAGCAATTCGAACTCGCGCGCTCCCTGCGGGACGCGTACCAGCGCCTGCTCCGGAGCGACCGCAAATGGCTGTCCGCCCAAACCTTGAGCCCGGCCGAAGCCCGCCTTTTCGCGGTGCTCGGCGAGGGCGGCAAAATCAGCGGACTTGCCGACGCCCTCGAGCTTACCGCGGGAGCAGTGACCCGCCTGGTCGACGTCCTCGAACGCCGGACGCTCGTGGAACGGATCCGGTCCGGCGCGGACCGCCGGGTCGTGTTCGTGCGCCCGACCCTCGCCGGCCTTGCCGCGTGGAGGGAATGGGAAGGCGCGGCGGACGCGGGCTTCGCCTCGCTCGTCAGCGCGCTCGGTGTGGAGGACGCGAAGGCCTACGCGCGGCTCCTTCTCGCCACCTCGGCGCATCTGGAGTCGATCGCAGCCGCGAGAACAAACACCGCGCCCGGCGGAGACCGGCGCGTGAAAGGAGACTGACATGGCGAATCATCCGACGGCGACCCTCGTCACGGGGGCGAATTCGGGCATGGGGCGCGAGACCGCGCTCGGCCTCGCGCGCGCGGGGCGCGACGTGGTCGCGACGGTGCGCGACGAAACGAAGGCCGCCGCGTTCCGCGCAAGCTTTCCGGAGCCTTCGAGGCTGGTCGGCGTGGAAACGCTCGAACTCGGGGACCTCGCTTCGGTGCGCGCGGCGGCGGCCCGCCTGATCGCCGCCGGCAGGGTCTTCGACACGATCATCCTCAACGCAGGCGTGATGACGCCGCCCTACCGGCGCACCGTCGACGGCTACGAAAGCCAGTTCCAGGCGAACTACCTCGGCCACGCCCTGCTCTTCCGGCTCCTCGACGAGGCTGGCCTCGTCGCGCGCGACGCGAAGGTCATCTCCGTCTCGTCGCTGTCCGGCGAGAAGGGACGCGCCTCGAGCGTCGCGGAATTCGAGGCCCTCGCGAAGGTGGGCGAAAGCGATTACGACGCCATGCGCTCCTACCGCGAATCGAAGCTGGCGCAGACCCTCTGGAGCCGTGAGCTCCACGAACGCCATGGCGAGCGCCTCAGGAGCTACGCGGTCCACCCCGGCGTCGTCAACACGAACCTCTTCTACCGCGCCGGCGGACCTTTCTACAAGGCGCTCATGCAACCGGCCGCCTGGCTCGGCTACCTCACGGGCTTCCTTTCCACTCCCCGACGCGGCGCGTCGACGGTGCTGAGCCTCGCGCTCGGAGACGAACGGCGGAGCGGCCTCTACTGGGCCTCCAAGAAACCCCGCAAGCCGAACCCGCTCGTCGAGGACGCGGCCCTGCGCGCGGCGCTCTGGGATTGGACAACCCGCGCCACCTCCTGAACCGCGGCCGTGGAGGGGCTTGGTCCGCCCGCCCCTCCACCATCCTTACTCGCCGATGATCTTGACGAGCACCCGCTTCCGCCTCCGCCCGTCGAATTCCCCGTAGAAGATCCGCTCCCAAGGGCCGAAGTGGAAGCGTCCCTCCGTTATCGCGACGACGGCCTCGCGCCCGAAGATCTGGCGCTTCAAGTGGGCGTCGGCATTGTCCTCGCCGACGTTGTGCCGGTACGACGAAACGGGTTCGTGCGGCGCCTGCTTTTCCAGCCAGTCCGCGAAGTCCGCGTGCAGGCCCGACTCCGCGTCGTTGACGAAAACCGAGGCGGTGATGTGCATCGCATTCACCAGGCAGAGTCCTTCCTTCACCCCGCTCCGGGCCAAGGCCGCCTCGACGCGGTCGGTGATGTCGACGAACTCCATGCGGCGTTTCGTCTCGAACCACAGTTCCTCATGGTACGATTTCATGCGGCCACTCTAGTCCGGCTCCGCCGCGACGGCAAGCTCGCGATCCCCCGAGGCTTCGTGACACGCACCCCGGGCGCGGGCGTATACTCGTCGCATGGCCGTCCCTACCATCCGCGCCCTCGTCGTCCAGCCGCCCTTCGTCCAGCCCAACGCCCCCTACCCGGCGGCCTTCTACCTCGACGCCCGGCTCCGCGCGCTCGGGGTCGAGTCGGAAGCCCGCGACCACTCCATCGCGGCCTGGCGTTCGCTCCATTCACGCGCGGGGCTTTCGCTCGCCTTCGACGAGGCCGAACGTCGGCTCGCCTCCGGCGAGCTTGTCCTGGGCGACGAGGCGACGCGCGACCAGGTGTTCCGCTACCTTTCGAACCGAGAAGCCTACCTCCGCGAGGCCGGTTCGCTCGCGGACTTCCTCGCGGGTACCGACCCTTCCTACGGGCACCGCCTGGCGGCCTCGCGAGACCTGCCCTACGGCGCCCGCGCCGAGTCCCTCCTCGACGCCCTCGACGGCGAGCTCAGGGTCGAAGACGCGGCCCGCTTCGCCACCGCGGTCCTCAACGATCTCGGGGACTTTCTCTCGTTCGCGGTCGATGCCGACTGGGGAACGGTGCGCTACGCCGAGCGCCTCGGTCGCTCGGGAGGAAGCTTCGCCGAACTTTCGCGCGCGGCCGACTCGGGCTGGATACTCGACCGGATCTACAGGCCCCTGGCCGACGCCGAATTCGCCGCGCTCGGGCGCGTGCTGCCCGCGGATGCCACGCTGCTCCTCCTCGTCACCATCCCCTTCCCCGGCTGCGCCGCGGGAGCCCTGGCCTGCGCCCGCTCCGCCCGCTGCGCGCTTAAGGACCGCGTCCGCGTCGCCTTCGGCGGAGGCTATGTCTCGACCGAGCTCCGCGGCCTGTCCGATCCGGCCGTTTTCGACGACGCCGACTGGCTCGTCTTCGACTCGGGCTATTCGGGGCTCGAGGGGATCCTCGAGGCGCTCGGCGGCTCGGGCGACGAGGTCCTGCATCGCACCATGAAGCGCGGCGGCGACGGCCGGGTGCTCGCGGTCGGCTTCCCCGATGGCGACGAGGCGGCGGGTGCCGGGCCCGGACGCGCGGCACTCTCCACCGCCGCCTTCGCGGAGCGCGAGAAGCGCGACCGGCTCCTGGTCGCCGCGAACTTCCCCGACTGGCGCGGCGCCCCCTGGAAGGACTACGTCGGCGCGGTCGACTCCGCGAATCCCATGCACCGGCTCTGGTCCGACGCGAAGTGGATGAAGTACCACCTGGCCTACGGCTGCTACTGGGCGCGCTGCGCCTTCTGCGACACCGAGCTCGACTACGTGGCGCGCTACGTCCCCGCGGACGCCGACGCGCTCGTCAAATCCGCGCTCGCAGCGCGCGGAACGAGCGGCGTCTCGGGCCTCCACTTCGTCGACGAGGCCATGCCGATTCCCCAGCTCCTCCGTTTCGCCGGACGCAACGCCGCGCTCGAGCGTCCCTTCCACTTCTGGGGCAACGTCCGCTACGACAAAGGTTGGACCGACGACGTGGTGGCGCTGCTCGCCGCGCGCGGACTCGTCGCGGTCTCGGGCGGCATCGAGATCGCCACGGAGCGGGGCCTCGAATTGACCGGCAAGGGCGTTTCGTTCGAGGACCTCGTGCGCTCCCTGCTCGCCTTCCGCCGGAACGGCGTCCTCGTCCACGCCTACCTGATCTACGGCTTTCCGGGCCAGGACGCGCGCGACATCGTCGACTCGATGGAAGCCGTTCGCCAGCTCTTCGCCGCCGGGCTCCTCGACTCGGCGTTCTGGCACCGCTTCGTGCTCACCCGCCATTCCCGCATGCACGCCGAATGGAAGGCGGGGCGGCACCCCGAGCTCCGCCCGAGGGACGGCGTCGCAGGGAACCGGATTTTCGCCGCGAACGATCTATCCTTCGAGGGCGAGGAGCGCTTCGAAAAATGGGGCCCCGGTCTCGACGCCGCGCTGGCCGCCTGGCTGGAGGGCGAAGGGCTCGAGGAGCCGCTCGCCGCGTGGTTCGAGGGCTTTCAGGTTCCCCGGCCGAGCCTCGCGCCCGATTTCATCGACAGGCTCGGCCGAGCCGCCGAAGCCGCCCTCGAGGCGGAAGTTGTGCCCGCGGAAGCCCGCGCCCACTGGATCGCGGGACTCCCGCTGGCGCGGCCGGTAAAGGGCAAGGACCGCTCCGAGCTCGTCTGGACCTGGCGCGGCGCGCTCGAGCGCCTCCGCCTGCCCGCTCCCGAAGCCGAGTCGCTGGCTACCGCGATCGGAAAGCTCGCGGCCTCGCCCGAAGGCCGTCCCTGGTCGGAGCTCGAACGCGATGGAGCGTTCGCCCCGCGCCTCGCCGCGCTCCGCGGCCGCGGCCTTGTGGCGACGCGTCCGTACTGAGCGCAGGAATCCTCCGATCCGGCGACCCGCGCGACCGCCTCATGCGTCGCTATGCTACCTCGCTCCGCTCGTTTTTCGGTAAGGAATCGATTCTCATGCCCGCTTTCGCGGGCGCCTCATCCGCTTTCGGCAGGGAAATGATTGTAGTGCGCGGCCCGAGGCCGCGCGGCCTCATCGCACCATCGATTCGACTCCTGCACCGCAGGTTAATGATGAAGGCCGCCTGGCGGCGGCCTTCCTTGAATGGGCGGTGCAGGAGTGCGTCGCTACGCTCCGCTTTCGGTAAGGAAACGATTGTCGTGGTCGCGCAAGGCGCGACCACTTCATGCGTCGCGGCGCGACGCTTTCGGCAGGGAAATGATTGTAGTGCGCGGCCCGAGGCCGC
>JAKLEE010000106.1 GCA_022703215.1 Spirochaetota bacterium
CGAGCGCGTCTGCGTCATCGGACCCGTGGGGTCGGGAAAGACCACCCTGGTCCGGGCCCTGGCCGGGCTCGTGGACCCCGCTGAAGGCGGCGTCGAGGTGAACGGGCTCGCGCTCTCCGGGCTCGACCCTTCTTCGTGGCGGGCCCTGGTCGGCTACGTGCCGCAGGAGGCCCTGCTGTTTTCCG
Source organism: Spirochaetota bacterium (assembly GCA_022703215.1). Classification (GTDB taxonomy): domain Bacteria; phylum Spirochaetota; class Spirochaetia; order Treponematales; family UBA12059; genus JAFGNN01. The sequence goes on from JAKLEE010000106.1 coordinate 186, forward strand.
GAACCATACGCGAGAACGTGGACCTCGGCTCGGACGAGCCGGGCGACGCGCTCTTCCGCGAGGCCGTCGAGGCGGCGCAGATGGCCGACGAGATCGACGCGATGCCGGAAAAGGAAGGGACGCGCGTCGGGCAGCGGGGAGTGTCGCTCTCCGGCGGCCAGAAGCAGCGCCTCGCCATCGCGCGGGCGATAGCCCGCAAGCCCGCGCTGCTCCTGCTCGACGACATCACGGCCAGCCTCGACGCCGCCAACGAGGAGCGGCTCATGTCCCGCCTGCGCGAAATTTCCGCCGACATGGCGGTGCTGATGGTCTCGCACCGCATGTCGAGCCTGCGCTACGCCGACCGCGTGGTCTACCTCGAGGCGGGCCGGATCGTCGCGTCGGGACGCCACGAGGACCTGCTTTCGAACGCCGCGTACGCCGCCTTCATCGCGGAGCACCTGCGGGGCGCGGGCGCCTGACGGAGGCGGGGCGGAATCTCAGCCCAGGGCCACGTCGAGGAGCATCATGGTCGCGAAGCCCGTCATGGTGCCGACGGTGGCGAGGTCGCCGTTGCCGTGGTGCTGGCTTTCCGGGATTACCTCCTCGACGACGACGTAGATCATGGCCCCGGCTGCGAAAGCGAGCGCGTAGGGCAGCATCGGCCGCATGGCGACCACGAGCAGGGCTCCGAGCACGCCGGCGACCGGTTCCACCACGCCCGAGAGCTGCCCGTACCAGAAGGCTTTGCCCCTTCCCATGCCGTCCCTCCGCAGGGGAATCGAGACCGCGGCGCCTTCGGGGAAGTTCTGGAGGCCGATGCCGATGGCCAAGGCTACGGCACCCGCGATTCCCGCCCCCGGGATGCCCGCCGCCACGGCGCCGAAGCCGACGCCGACCGCGAGGCCCTCGGGAATGTTGTGCAGCGTGATGGCGAGCACGAGCAGCACGCTCCGCTTCCAGTCGGTTTTGATGCCCTCGGCGTCGACGCGCTCGTACTCGATGTGGAGGTGCGGCAGCACCTGGTCGACGAGTCGGAGAAAGAGCCCGCCGGCGAGGAAGCCGACCACGGCCGGCAGCCAGGGCAGGAGTCCCATCTCCTCGGAGAGGGAGATGGCCGGCGCGAGGAGGCTCCAGAAGCTGGCCGCGATCATGACGCCGCCCGCGAAGCCGAGCATCACGTCGAGGACCTTCCGGTTGATGGACTTGAAGAAGAGGACGGTGGCGGCGCCGAGGGCGGTCACGAACCAGGTGAACAGGGTGGCGATGAAGGCCTGCGCCACTGCGGACAGGCCGGAGAGATACTCGATCATGCCCGATCCTTCCGGGACCGGAACGCGATCCCGTCATCCCAATATCACCACGGCGGACGGCGGGGTCAAACTCCACGACCGAGCCAAGCTCGCGACGGGCTGTCCAGAGGCCTTTTTTGCTTCCCGGCGCGCGCCGAGCTATACTTGACCGGAAAACATGGAGCTACTCCACAACGAGATTCGCGTCGGCTCGACCGACCCCGCGGTAAACGCCGCCATCGCCTCAATCCCCACCGCGGCGCGGAACGCTCCGTACTCGATGCGCTTCAACCAGAACGAGGAATTCTTCCTCGAACTGGGCACCGACATCCAGGTCCCTTCCTTCCCGATCCACCACGACGTCCGCGTCCCCGTCCCGAAGCCGGAATATGCCCTGCCCTTCCGCGCCCTCGCCCGGAGCCTGATAGCCGCCATGCCGGGGCTGTTCAGGGGCCTCGCGTACTGCTTCGACCCCGCGGAGATACTGAAACCCTGCTTCTACAAGCTCTACAAGGTCCAGGACGAACTCTACCTCTACCTGCTCCGCATCGATCTCCTGCCACGGCCCTTCGACTCGCGGGTCACCGGCAGGGGCGACAACGACCGCACCGCGGCCTATACGACGCGCCGGCTCTTCGTCGAGAGCGACCTGATTCCCCTCGCGGGACTGGCGAAGGAAGGCGAGCGCCTGACCGGCTTCCGCATCCGGCAGCTGGTCTCGCAGACCTGGATCGGCGAGTCCGGCAAGGGCTACACGGTCCGCGGCATCTGGATGGACGCCGACCTGACCAAATTCTTCACCAAGCTCTTCCTGCCGGCCGGCCTCAAGGTCTACCCATTCTACCCCCTCGCGTGCAAGTATAAGACCGTCTGCGGTTTCGTCCCCGTGCCCGAGGCCGAGGCCCGTAAGCGGGCCCTGCCGCAGCTCCACCGCGCGGCGGCCTTCCTGGCTCCCGAGATGGAGCGCGTGCAGCTGGCCCTTCGCGAGGCGAAGTTTTCCGAGTCGCTCGCCGACTACGTCGAGCTCCGCGCCCGGGTGCCGGAGGCGTGGCGTGACGCCTGGCGCGGCTCCACGACCGAAGCCTACCTGAACGAGCGCGACATGAAGGAGTTCCTGCTTGCCGTACCGGAATGGAGTTCCCCTCAGCAAGGCTGACCTGGCCGGGATGCGGGTCGTCGTCATGGGCCTCGGCCTCAACGGCGGCGGCCTCGGCAGCGCCCGCTTCTTCGCGCGCTCCGGCGCCGAAGTTACCGTCACGGACGGCAAGGACGCCGAGGCGCTCGCGCCGTCCATACGGCAGCTCGAAGGCCTGCCGATACGATACGTCCTCGGCCGCCACGAGCTGGCCGATTTCCAGTCCGCCGACCTGGTCATCAAGAATCCGGGGGTCCGTCCCGACTCTCCCTACCTGGCCGCGGCGCGCCGTGTCGAGACGGACCTCTCGGTCTTCCTTTCCCTCTCGCGGGCGGACCTGGTGGCGGTCACCGGCTCGAAAGGCAAGTCGACCACGTCCAGCGCCATAGCATGGGCGCTCCGGGAGGCTCTGCCGGAGCGGGACGTGCTCTTCGGGGGAAACATCACGGTCTCGGTGCTCGACCTCGTCGACAGGGCCGTCGAGGGAGCCATCTGCGTGCTGGAGCTCTCCAGCTTCCAGCTCGGCGACCTCAAGGGCCGGGGACTCCTCAAGCCGCGCGTCTCGGTGCTGACGCGCATCGTACCGGACCACCTGGACCGCTACGGCACCATGGAAGCCTATCTCGCGGACAAGCGCGCCGTCTACGCCGAGCAGGAAAGCGACGCCTACACCGTCTGCGACGCGGACGACGCGTACGGCAGGGACTTCGCCGCGGAAACCCGGGCCCGGGTGCGCTGGTACGCGGACCGCCTTCCTGCCGGCGCCTGGGGCGCCGAGCTCGCGGGTGACGGCATGGTCCTCAGGCCCGACGCATCGCCCGAACGCATCCTCCCGGACCGGCTCCTCGTGCCCGGAGCGCACAACCGCCGCAACCTGCTGGCCGCAGGACTCGCCGCCACGCTGGCGGGCGCCGAACCGGCACGGGTTGCGGAGGCGCTCGGCCGCTTTCCCGGCGTCCCGCACCGCCTCGAGGTCTTCGCGGAACAGGACGGGGTGGCCTGGTGCAACGATTCCGCGGCCACGGTGCCCGAGTCCGTCGAGGCCGCGCTCGCTGCCTTCGAGCGCCCGGTGATTCTGGTCACGGGCGGCACCGACAAGGGACTCGACTTCGAGGCCATACGCGCTTCCTACGCCAAGGCCAAGGGCATCGTGCTCCTCGCGGGCTCGGGTTCGGAAAAGATCCGCGCCTTGCTCGACGCTGACGGCATCGCGTACCACGGACCCTTCGGCGAGCTCGACGAGGCGGTGCTCCGCGCGGCGTCCCTGGCCGCTCCGGGCGACGTCGTGGCGCTCTCGCCGGGCTGCACGAGCTTCGGCATGTTCCGCAACGAGTTCGACCGCGGCGACCGATTCCGCGAGGCCGTCCGCCGCCTGGCGCTCTCCCGCTAGGGCCGGTAGGCCACAGCCCCGTAGCCGACGAAGGAATCCGAAGGGGAACGCCCGGCGCTGGTCGAGTAGCCCAGGATGGCGCCGCGGAGCACGCCCGACGCGCGCGCGAAGCCTATCGCCGCGGCGGCGGCTCCCGAGGAGCAGGCGGCGCCGCGCTCCTCGCCGAGCCGCACCGTCTCATCCTCGTCCATCCGGGCCATCGCCTCGAGCACGGGCAGGTCATTCTCTCTCTGCATCCAATCCAGGGCTCTCTGCCCCGTTCCGGCCGGTTCGAAACCGTAGTTCGGGCCGTAGTGGGTCAGGTCCGTCGAGGCGAGCAACGCCGCCTTCCTGCCGAGCCGCCGGGCGAGTCCGGCGGCGAGTTCGCCTATCCGGGCTGAACGGGCTTCGTTCGGAACGCGGAGCCAGACGATGCGGGCGTCCGGACAGCGCTTTCGGAGCAGGGGCAGCTGCACCTCCACCGTATTGTCCGCCCTGTCGTCCGCGGCGAGCGCGAAGCCCGCGCCGGAAAGCGCTTCGGCGAGCGCGCGGGCGAAATCGGCGTCCGCATTCAGGATGCCCCCGGGCGTCTCGAAAGCGTCCTCTTCTGCCATGCGGACAGGCAAGCCGGGAGCTCCGTGCCCTCCGGCCACGAGCACCGTCTCCGCGCCCGGGTCGAGAGACCGCACGGCGAGCCAGGCGAGCGCTCCCGAGAAGTACCAGCCGGCGTGGGGCGCGATCGCCGCGACGGCGCCGCCCGGCTCAGCGCCCCCTCCCACGTCGGACTTGCGGGCTTCAGCCTCCCAGCGTTCCACCAGGGCCTCGATCTCGGCGGCCGAGTCCGGATACCAGCCTGCGGGCAAGAGCCGCTTCCTCGTTCGCATGGCTCGGTCCTCCTCTGAAACCGATGCGTTTCCGCCCCGTTCCGCTCCGGGAACGGGCGGCGCGCGCTTTGTGGCGTTCCCGCCTGTATCATTGTATAATGCGCTCACCATGAAACGTAGGCTTCCGGTCGTTTTCCTCGCGCTCAGCCTGCTGGTCTTCGCCCTCGCCGTGGGCACGGGCGTCTACCGGGTGCTCGCCGCGCGGCAGGCGGCCGCCTCCGTCGCCCGTGCCTCCTTCGACGCGCTCAGGCGGGAGGCCACGTCGAGGATACGCTCCGCCGCCGACGCCGCCGGAGCGGAATGGAACGAAAGCCTCCAGGCGCGCTGGGACGCCTCGCCGGAGCTTCTCGCCCTCATCGTCCGCGATGCGCGCGGCGTCATCCAGGCCGTGCCCGCCAGCTCCCCTTTCATCAGGATGGAAGCCGCGGGAGCCTCCGGCTCCGGTTTCAGCGCTCCGAAGGCGAGCACGCTCATGCTGTCGGCCGTCATCGGCGGCGACCCGAGCACGCCCGTCACGATACAGGCCCTGTACTCGACCGTCACGGTCGGCGCGGTCTGGAAATCGGTCCGTGACGCGCTGCTGGCCATCGCCATCTGGCTCGCCGGATCCTCTCTCATCCTCGCAGCCACCCGGGGCGGCCCCGGGGAGCTTCGCGGGACGGTTCCGCCCCCCTACGTTCCGCCGGAGGCCGAGACCGGGACCGAAACGGACGTCGAACGAAAGGCCGAACCGCGGGAGCCTTTCCCCTGGGAGCTTCCGGCCGAAACCGGCGGGATTGCCGCGCTTCCGACCGAGCTTCCTCCCCTGCCCGCGGGAGCCTGGGACGGCGCCGTGGACGAGGACGGGATCCCGCCCGATCTCGCGTACCCGGCCGCCTTGAGCGCCGAGGATGAAAGCCTGGAACTCGACGACCCGGAAGCGCCGAAAGTTCTGGACGCGCTGCCGGACGCCGACGCGGACAGCGAATCCGATAGCGGAACGACCGTCCGCTCGAGGCGCTTCGGCGACGGCGGCCGCCCCGCCGGTCTCTATTCCCCCCTCTCGGGGCTCGGCTGGGAAGCCTATCTTCCGGACCGCCTCGACGCCGAGCTCAGGCGGGCTGCCGGTTTCGAGCAGGACCTTTGCGTGTTGCTCCTTGCGAACACCGTGGCCGAGGCGGGTGCCCGTGCGTACGGGATCCTCACGAAGGGCTTCGTGGAATTCTTCACCTTCCGCGACCTTACCTTCGAGTACGGCGTTTCCGGCATGGCCGCCGTGCTGCCGAACGTGGACGTGGAGCACGGCCTCCGCATGGCCGAGGAGTTCCTCCGCAAGGTCGGCAACCGTCTGGCGGAGCAGGCCGAGGGAAAGGCCGCCGCCGGGCTCGCGATCGGCATCTCGGCGCGGGCGGGCAGGCTCGTGGAGGCGTCGCGCGTGCTCGACGAGGCCCGCGCGGCACTGGAACGGGCCCAACGCGACGGCTCGGGCTCGAAAGCCGTGGCCTTCAAGCCGGACCCCGACCGCTACCGGAATTTCGTGGCCGGAGCGTGCTAGGATCCTGCCCGCAAGCGGCCGGGAACCTGGAGGGAGCTTGAAGGGAGCCTGAAGCTCCGGTGTCCCGCTCGCAGGCAGCCTCAGGGCGCTCGTGGAGAACCTGTCCGGCGGCTCCCGTCCGCTTCAACGCCCGAGCAACGCCTCCGGGGTCGAGAGGACCGAACGCAGGCGGGCAGCGCCCGCCCTGTAGCGCCAGGGCGAATCGGATGCCTCGATCTCGAAAGCGCCGGCGATCCCGCGTATCCGCCATTCCCGCGACGCGCCGCCCGTGACGAGCCTGAGGACCAGGTCCGGATCGAACGAGCCGGGATCGGCCTGCCCGGCTATGTCGTCGGCCTCCAGGCCGAGCAGCATGCGGACGAGCGCGTCGACGCGGCCCTGGTCGGGCGCCGATCCTTCACCGCCCTCGAAGCGCCAGAGGCCGCCCGGGTCGCGCCCGAGCCGGTAATCCGCCACGAAGCGTTCCTGGGTGGCGGGGTCGAGCGTGAGCTCGCCGTCGACTTCGATGAGCGTGGCGTCGCCGGCCTCCGCGTGCCCTCCCCCGAGGCCGAGCTCGAGCCAGCGTCCGCGCTCGGTGTCGAGGTAGCCCGCCAGCGACCGGTCGGTCGACCAGGAGAGCGGGCTCCCTCCCCGCGCGACGAAGATGGAGGCCCCGTCGGCGCCGAAGTCGCCGACGAACAGGTCGAGCGGGGGAATCCCGGAGGAATCCAGGAGCAGGATGCGGGCTGCGCCTTCCGCCAGTCCCAGCCGCGCGCGCGCGGATTCGGTCCGCGCCGCCTCGTCGAGGCGCCGGCGCGCCGAGAGTTCCGCGAGCAGCGCTTCCACGCGCGCCGCGCGGGCGGGCAGGCGCAGCGTCCCGTCGAGCAGGACCCAGCCCGGGGCGGCGCGTTCGAGGACTATCGACGCCCCGCGGTCCCGTATCTCGATCCTCGACACCTCGGCGGCGTCGGCTTCGAGAAGGCGGCGTTCCGGAACCGCCCGTCCGGTCCGCGACGCCAACCAGGCGGCCGCGGCGGCCGCGAGGAGGACGACCAGCGCCGCGGAAAGCCGCCGCACCCTGGCCGAGGCGACGCTCACGACCGGGTCTCCGTCCGGCCTTCCCGGGAGCGGCGACGGACGCTCCGCAGCAAGGGCACGGCCAGGGCGAAGCCCGGGGCCAGCGCGAAAATCGCGAGGTAGGCGAAGGTCTTCAGCCTCGACTCGAGCGCCGGCTCGCCTACCCGGTCGAGCCTCGCCGGACGCGCGGCACGCACCTTGATCGAAAGCAGCCCTTCCTCGCCCGCGAGCCAGTCGGCGGCCGCGGCCGCGAAATCGGCGTTGAAATCCGATCCGGTGAACCCGGCCAGATCGGTGAACGAGTCCGAACCCGAGACCACCACGAGGCGCGTGACAGTGCCGGGAGACGAGGCGCCGAACCCGGCGTAAGGCGGCGAACCCTCGAGGGCGACGGCGAGGATCTGGCGGCCCCGCGTGGCGGAAGCTTCCCGGGCCCAGTAATCGTGTTCTTCGATGCCGGCATAGAGCGGCGAGCGCTGCCGCCAGCCGCGCGGGCTCGTCGTGGCGAGGACGGTCGCCGGGAACCCTTCGCGGGGTTCCAGCTCGATGGGGCTCGGCCAGAAGAGATCGAGGCCGCCGAAGCGACTCGTCAGGGGATGGGTGGCGGACGCGTAACGTTCGTCCACGACGATCCAGTGCGGATACTCGACATAGCGGAGCGCGACCGCGCCAGATTCGTCCGTCGTCTGGTAGGGAACGCTGAGCGCCCGTTCGTCGAGGGCGAGTTCCCGCCGTACCGCAACCCCATACGAAACGAGAAGGTCGAGGACCGCGTTGCCGCCGATGGCCGTCGCCGCGAGGTCCGTCTCCGGATCGACCAC
>JAKLEE010000107.1 GCA_022703215.1 Spirochaetota bacterium
CTTGTCGCCGGCGCGGTAGATCTTGCGGCGGTCGTCGGCATCGCCCACCCAGACCGCGCGGGCCAGCTGGCGGTTGACGGCGCGGTCGCGGTCGGCGCGGTCCTCGGACAGGCGGACCTTCTCGGACTTGTAGAAGGCGGACACGATCTCCTCGCGGGTCTCGAAGCCGAGGGCGCGGAGGAACATGGTGCCGAGGATGCGCTTCTTGCGGTCGATCTTGGCGTAGATGAGCTCTTTCTTCTGGTCGATCTCGAACTCGAGCCAGGAGCCGCGGTAGGGGATGATGCGCGCGGAATAGACGCCCTTCTCGTGGCTGAAGATGACGCCCGGCGAGCGGTGGATCTGGGAGACGACGACGCGCTCGGCGCCGTTGATGATGAAGGTGCCGCGGTCGGTCATCAGGGGGACGTCGCCGAGATAGATCTCCTTCTGGCGGATCTCGCCCGTCTTCTGGAAGACGAGGTTGATGCGCGCCTTGAGGGGGACGGCGTAGGTCAGGCCCTTGGACTTGCACTCGATCTCCGAGTACTTCATCGACTCCTCGTCGAGCGAGTAGTCCTCGTACTCGAGCAGCATGTCGCCGTTCGGGCTTTCGATGGGGAAGGTGTTGCGGAAGACCTCCTCCAGTCCCTGGAGTTCCTTGGTCTCGTGCGCCCGCGTGCGCTCCCGCTGGAGGAAGCGCTCGTAGCTGGACAGCTGTATGTCGATGAGGTCCGGAAGCTCCATGGCCTCGCGGAAATCCTTGCCGATATAGGTCCGGCGTATTTTCTTCTCGGTATAGGCCATCCTAACCCCCTGTAGCGCCCTGCAAACAACCGCCGAAAATTATACGAAAAGGAAACGCTATGTCGAACGCCCGCGCGCCTCGCGCGCCGGCGGATCGTGCAAGTTCGGATCCCTTCCCGCGGAAGCGCATTCCGCCGGGAGGGAACGGGCGGGCCAAGCCCGCATTCGGATCCGGCGCGGCTTTCGCCGCCCGGTCCCTTCGTCTAAAAGACCGTCGGAGCCGGAGCTCCGCCGCCTCCGCGGGAACCGGCCCTTCGGTCGGTCCCGGGAGACGCGAAAAGGGCCCGCGCGCATGACCGCGCGGGACCCCGGCCGCCCGTTCCCGCGGGGGAAAGGGCGACCCTGAGTACGTTCTCGGAATTCCGCGGGGCGGAATTATTTGACCTCAACGGCTCCGCCGGCGTCGGTGATCTGCTTCTTGATCTTCGCCGCGTCGTCCTTGGAGATGCCTTCCTTGAGGGGCTTGTCGCCGGCCTCGACCAGGTCCTTCGCCTCCTTGAGCCCGAGGCCGGTGATGGCGCGGACTTCCTTGATGATGGCGATCTTCTTGTCGGCCGGAACGCCGCCCTTGAGGATGACGGTGAACTCGGTCTGCTCCTCGGCGGCGGGACCGGCGGCGGGGCCGGCGGCTACGGCGACGGGGGCGGCGGCGGTGACGCCGAACTTCTCTTCCATGGCCTTGATGAGGGCGGCGACTTCGGTCACCTTCATCTCGGCGATGGCGTCGAGGATCTGCTCGTTGGTGATGGCTGCCATATTATCTTCTCCTTGAAAAGCTTCGGAATCCCGTACGGGAGACCTTTGAAAGGCCCACAGGAACGGCAGCTAACCGGAAGCCTGAGGGCCGGATTCAATGAATCGGCGCGGCGTCCAGGCCCTTAGGCCTGGCCCTCCGCGGGCGCTTCGGGGGCCGGAGCCGCTTCCGCGGCGGGGGCCTCGGGAGCGGGCGCCGGAGCCTCGGCTGCCGGAGCCTCGGCAACAGGAGCCGCCTCGGCCTTGGCCGGGGCGCCGCCCTTCTCGGCCTTCTGCTCCTCTACCGCCTTCAGCGTGTAGACGAGGTTCTGGACCGGGGCGCGCATGACCGACATGAGCATCGCGATGAGCGTGTTCTTGCCGGGCAGCTTCGCGTAGGCGTCAATGGCGGCGGCGTCGAGGAAGTCCTTCTCGACCAGGCCGCCCTTCAGCTTGACGGGGTTCTCCTTGGCGAACTCGGCGATGATCTTGGCGACCTCGTTCGAATCGGCCTTGGCGAACGCCACCGCGGTCGGCCCGACGAGCATGCCGGCGACCTGCGGATAGGAAGCCTGCTCGAAGGCGATGCGGGCGAAGTTGTTCTTCACCACGTGGAACTCTGCGTTCTTGGCGCGGAGCTGCTTGCGGAGCGAGGTGATCTGCTCGACCGTCATGCCGCGGTATTCCGCGAACACGAAATCCGTGGACGCGGCGATCTTCGTCGCGAGCTCCCCGATGGCCTCGACCTTGGAGGGCTGCGTTTTCTTTGCGCGGAGTGCCATGGCTTACCTCTCGACCTTCGCCTGCGCGACGCGGACGCTGGGGCCCATCGTCGAGGCGACATATACGGACTGGACGAACTCGCCCTTGACGTCGGAGGGGCGCTTGCGGCCGATCTCGGCGAGGACGAGGCGGAGGTTCTCGGCGATCTGGGCGGCCTCCATCGAGGTCTTGCCGACGGCGAGGTGGATGATGCCCGTCTTGTCGGTGCGGAACTCGGTGCGGCCCTTGCGGAGCTCGTCGATGGCGTTCTTGATCTCGAAGGTGACCGTGCCGGTCTTCGGGTTCGGCATGAGGCCGCGGCGGCCGAGGACCATGCCGAGCTTGCCGACGTCCTTCATCATGTCGGGCGTGGCGACCGCGATGTCGAAGTCGAGCCAGCCGCCCTTGACCTTCTCGATCAGCTCGTCGGCGCCCGCGACGGCGGCGCCCGCGTCGAGGGCTTCCTTCACGCGCTCGCTCTTGCAGAACACGAGCACGCGCTTCTCGGCGCGGAACTGGTGCGGCAGCACGAGGGTGTCGCGGACCGACTGGCTCTTCTTGAGGTTGAGCCGGACGTGGAGCTCGACGGTCTCGTCGAACTTGGCGAACTTGGCCTCCTTGAGGAGGGCGCAAGCCTCGTCGACCTCGTACTCGCGCTCGCGGTCGACTTTCTTGGACGAATTGACGTAGTTCTTGCCGTGCTTCATGGCCTTACAGCTCCGTCTCGACGCCCATGGAACGGGCGGTGCCTGCGATGATCTTCATGGCTGCCTGGAGATCGTTGGCCGACAGGTCGGGCATCTTGAGCTTCGCGATCTCCTCGAGCTTGGCCTTCGGGAGCTTCGCGACCTTCTGCTTGTGGGGGATGGGGGAACCCTTGTCGATGCCGGCGCCCTTCTTGATCAGCACCGACGCCGGGGGCGTCTTGGTGATGAAGGTGAAGGTCTTGTCCTTGTAGACGGTGATGACGCACGGGATCGTAAGCCCGGGCTCCATCGACTTGGTCCGCTCGTTGAACTGCTGGCAGAACTGCGGAGCGCTCACGCCGTGCGGGCCGAGCGCGGGGCCGACCGGCGGGGCCGGGGTGGCCTTGCCTGCCGGGCACTGCAGCTTGATCATCGCGGTGACGATTTTCTTCGCCATTCGTGACTCCTTTCGTGGTGTACTCGGCCCGTCGCAAGCCGCTCCCGCGGGCGCGAACTCGCGTTCGCGCGTCGCCGGCGCAGGCTCCCGAACGGGGCCGAGGTAGCGTCCGGAACCCACCCGGGTCCGCGGACTCCCATCTTGCGGAGGTAACACCTCGTGCTATGAGAAGCGGGCAGCCGATCCCGCGAGGAACCGGAATGCCGCCGCTGTGCAAAGAACTCGAGCCTGGCCGCGCCCGCGTCTGCGGATTCTCGCGGCGGCCGGCCACATGGAACGGAAAAGCCGGGAACCCGAGGGCCCCGGCGCGGATCACACCTTCTCGACCTGCAGCATGTCGACCTCGACGGGCGTCGCGCGCCCGAAGATGCCGACCATGACCTTGAGCTTCGACTTGTCCTGGCTGACTTCCTCGATGGTCCCCGTGAACGACTCGAAGGGGCCCTCGATGATCTTGACCTGCTCGCCGGCCTGGAAGGCCTGCTTGGAGCGAACGGTGCGCTCGCCCTTGATCTCGCCGGCGCGCTGGAGTATGGAGCGGGCCTCGTCGGCGGAGATGGGCACGGGCTTGTGGTTCTGCGTGGCGCCGACGAAGCCGGTGACACCCTCGACCTTGCGGATGGTGGAGCAGGTCGCCTTCCACTCGCCCTCGGGAAGGTCCATCTCGACGAGGAGGTAACCGGGCAGGATCTTGCGGGCGCTCGTCCGCTTCTTCCCGTCCTTGACGTCCACGACATCCTCGCTCGGCACCTTGACGTCGGATACGACGGCGGAATCGAGATCGCCGTTGGCGAGCTTCATCCGGATGATCTTCTCGATCTTGTTCTCGTACCCGGAGTAGACGTGAAGTACGTACCAGGCCTTGGCCATGCGCTCTCCCGGGCCTAGCGGAAGATCACGTCGATCCCCCTGACGAGGAGGAAATCGACGAATCCGAGGAAGGCGGCGACGATGACTACGGAGACGACGACCACCTTGGTCGAGGCCACGACATCCTCGCGGGAGGGCCAGACGACCTTGCGGAGCTCGGCGTAGCTGTCCTTGAAGAACTGGACGATCTTTTTCATGGCGGCGCCTCCGGGAACAAGCCGCCGGACCATGCCGGCGGGCGGGATTTTCAGACAGGCCAGGAAGGATTCGAACCCTCAACATCCGGTTTTGGAGACCGGCGCTCTACCATTAGAGCTACTGGCCTTCGCGAACCCGGAGCGCTCGATGACGAACGCGCCCGGCTAGCGACGCGGGACGCGATGGCCCCGCGAATCGGCGACGGCCCTTCGGCCGGTCCGCTTTACTTGATCTTGGTTTCCTTGTGCGGGGTGTGCTTCTTGCACCACTTGCAATACTTGGAGAGCTCGAGCTTCTCCTGCATGGTCTTGCGGTTCTTGCTGGTGGAGTAGTTGCGGCGCTTGCACTCGGTGCACTGGAGGGCGATCAGCTCGACGACCTGCTTCTTGGCAGCCATGATGCGTTCCTTGGAAAAAGGTAGTACGGCGCTTCGGACACGAGCCGGAACGCCCACCGATGCAAGGCGGCCACCCGAAGGCGACCGTCGACCAGTCTTTCTCTGGGTCGGGACTTGCGTCGCCGACTTGCAGCGCGTCCCGGCACCGCCGGGACACAGGTTATGCGAATCGCGAAGATTCGCGGAAAGCCCTCGAACGGATGACGCGGAGCGGCAACCGTCTTGCAGGTATGGCGTATCTGGAAGATACGCATAAAGCCCTCGAACGGAATCGAACCGTTGACCTTATCCTTACCATGGATATGCTCTGCCAACTGAGCTACAAGGGCGCAACGAACGGCGGTACTCTACCGGAAAGCCGATGGATGTGTCAAGCGCCCCCGCTTTCCGCATCCGCCCCAACCGCGTCGGCTCCAACCGCGGCGGCCCGCCTTCCCCGTCGCGAGACGGCCTCGAACAGGAAGGAAGCGACCCTGTCCTTCGTCAGGACAAGGGTTCCGATCCCGACGGCGCCGAAAACGATGGTTTTCGCGAGCAGGGGCAGCCCCGCCGAGACGAGGCGCGAGGAGGCCGCGCCGAAAGCGCGCTCCAGGGGGCCGGCGAGCAGCAGGGTCGGCAAGGCGGCCAGCGCCGACAGCACCGCAAGCTTCGCGACGTAGGCGAACGTGCCGCGCAGGGCGGCCTCCATGCCTTCGAGCCGGGTCCTGAGCAGCATGGCGACCAGGATGAAGGTATTGACGGCGCTCGCGAGCGAGAGGGCCAGCGCGATGCCGCCCCCGCCCATGAAGGCCGCGAGAGCGACGGCCAGGACGATGTTGGCCCCGAAGCTGGCGACGCCGGCCCAGGTGGGATTGCGGCTGTCGCCGCGGGCGTAGAAGGCCGGCGCGAGCAGGCGGTTGGCGGCGATGAAGAAGAGTCCCGTCATGTGCCAGAAAAAGGCCCCCGTGGTCAGGTCCACGGAGGAAGCGTCGAACTCGCGGGCTTCGAAGAGCAGCGACACGATATCGCGGCCGGCTATCATCGAGAAGACGGCCACCGGCACCGTGACGAGCGCGATGGCGTCCAGCGCCCGTCCCAGGCTGCCGGAAAAACCCTTCCAGTCGCGGCCCGCGGCCAGTCCGGCCAATTCCGGCAGCAGGACCGTTCCCACCGACACCGCGAAGATGCCGAGGATGAGCTCCTGGAGGCGGAGCGAGAAGGTCAGCGCCGTCGCGACGCCGACGCCCGTGCGCGAGGCTACCGCCGTGCAGACGAGGTCGTTGAGCTGGTAGGCGGCCATGCCGACTATGGTCGGCGCGATGAGCGCCAGGACCCGCCTGACGCCGGGGTTGCGGAAGGCGCGGCGGGGTCCGACGAAGCCGAAGCGGAAGCCCTTGCGCAGCACGTAGGGCAGCTGCCAGAGCGCCTGCGCGAGGCCCCCCGCGAGCACGCCGACGGCCATGGCCCGGGCCGGGTTCGGCATGAATCGCGAGACCAGCCAGGGCACCGTGATGAAGCAGATGTTGAAGAGGATGGGCGCGAAGGCCGCGGGCCCGAACACTCCCACCGAATTGAGGATGCCCTGCAGGAAGGCCGCGAACGACACCAGGGCCAGGTAGGGGAACATGAGCCGGGTCAGGACCGCGGTCTCGACCGGCTCCGCGTCGAAGAGGCCAACCACCAGGGGCGCGGCGGCGATTCCCAGCGCCGTCGCGAGGCCGACGAGCAAGGTCAGGGCGCTGAACATGGCCGAAAGGAAGTCCCGGCGCTCATCGTCGCCCGCGTCGTGCAGATAGCCCTTGAAGGTCGGGATGAAGGCCACCGCCACGGAACCTTCGGCGAAGAGGCGACGGAGGAAATTAGGGATCATGAAGCCGATGGTGAAGGAATCGGCCAGGCCCGCGGTGCCCATGAAAGCGGCGCGCGTCATTTCGCGCACGAGGCCGAGCACGCGCGAGACCAGGGTCAGGAGCGAGAGCCGGCCGCTCTCGCGAACCATGCGCCCCGCGTCGGGAGCTTCATCGGACATGGGCGGTACCATAGCGCCGGACCGCCCGCGGCATCAAGCGGCGGCGGCCGCCGCGCTTTCAGGACCGGCAGCCCCCCTAAAGGGAGGCTGCGCGATTCCCGCCAACGCACTTGCACGCGGGTCCGCGCTCGGGTAGGATGACGCCGCGGAACGTCCCCGGACGGACCGCGCGAGAATGCATCAGAAAGTCCGGAAGCCCGCATCCCCCCGGGGATCCCGGGAGACGAGGAGATCATCGTGAGCCAGGAACTCAAGCCGGTCCACGCCAAGCGTTGCTACGCCTGCATCCAATGGGACGGGACCCGTTCTTACAACGCCGAACTGCAGATCGTGAAGGTCGACCCGGGCAGCCTGGGCTTCTGCCGCATCACGCGCCAGCAGGTCAAGGGAACCCACCACTGCCCCCAGTTCTTCCAGCTTCGCTAGTGAAAGGCCCCGGGAAAGACGGACTTTCCCGGGGCTTTCCTCAACCTGCCTGGAGCCCCGCCTCAACCCCTCCCTCGAGCGCTTCCTCCTCCTTTTCCTCCATGAACTGCGCCTCGTAGAGTCTCCGATAGTAGCCCCTGCGCGCCAGGAGCTCGCCGTGGGTGCCCTGTTCGACCACGCGGCCGTCGCGGAGCGCCACGATAAGGTCGGCGTGCACTATGGTCGAAAGCCGGTGGGCGACCACGAGCGTGGTCCGGCCGGCAAGCGCGAGCTTGGCCGCCTCCTGCACGAGCTTCTCGGTCTCCGTATCCACCGAGCTTGTCGCCTCGTCGAGCACGACGATGGCCGGGTCGGCCAGCACCGCGCGCGCGATGGACACGAGCTGCTTCTGGCCCGTCGAGAGCAGGGCGCCGCCCTCGCCCACCGGCGAGTCGTAGCCTTTCTCGAAGCCGACTATGAACTCGTGCGCGCGCGCCAGCCTCGCCGCCGCCTCCACTTCGGCGTCCGTCGCGTCGAGGCGCCCGTAGCGGATGTTCTCGCGGATGGTGCCCGTGAAGAGGTAGGGCTGCTGCAGCACGTAGCCGAGCCTGCCCCGGAGCCAGGCGAGCGGCAGCTCGCGGTAGTCGGTGCCATCGATGAGGATGCGCCCCGAAGTCGGCTCGTAGAAGCGGCTGGCGAGGCTGACGATCGTGGACTTGCCGCCGCCGCTCGGGCCAACCAGCGCGACCGTCTGGCCGGCGCGCACCGTGAGGTGGAAATGCTCGAGCACCGCGCGGCCGGTGTCGTAGCGGAAGCCGACGTCGCGGAACTCGATCGTGCGG
>JAKLEE010000108.1 GCA_022703215.1 Spirochaetota bacterium
GACAAGGCGGTCGTGGCCATGAAGCAGGCGCTGGCCCGGAATCCCGAGCACGCGCCGGCCTTGCGCTACCTCGGCCACGCGCTCTTCAAGAACAAGCAGTACCGCGAGGCCCTCGGCGTGCTCCGCAAGGCGGTCGACCTTTCGCCGGACGACAAGGAGTCGCTCTACGCGATAGCGGAATGCTATTTCGAGCTGCAGCAGGTCGATCAGGCGCTCAAGATCTTCCAGCACCTGCGCGCCGATCCCGCGCTCGGCCCTTCGGCCAGCCTCTTCGCCGGCTCCATACACCTGAACCAGCGCCAGTTCCAGAAGGCCATCCTCGACTTCGAGATCGGCCTCAAGCATCCCGACGTCAAGATCGAGACCCTGGTCGAGCTAAAGTACCGCCTGGCCGCGGCATACCTGCGCGAGCAGGAGATAGCGAAGGCGGTCGCCATCCTGACCGAGGTGCAGACCATCCACCCGAACTACAAGGACGTGGCGCAGCAGCTCGGCAAGTACCGCGAGCTCAACACCAACCGCAACCTCCAGATCTACCTGCTGGCCGCGACGAGCGAGTTCGTCACGCTCTGCCGGAAGATCTCGCTCGCCTTCTTCCCCAAGGCCAAGATCAAGATTACCGACATCCAGGTGAACAAGAACGACTGGGCGGACATCCTGGCCGAGGTGGAGACCGCGCGCTGGTCGGACATCGTCCTCTTCCGCTTCTTCCGCACGACGGGCACCGTGGGCGAGCTCATGGTCCGCGACTTCCACGCGCGCATCAAGGACCTCAAGGCGGGCAAGGGCTACTGCCTGACCGCGGGCGGTTTCACCGACGAGGCCAAGAAGTTCGTCGAGGCGCGCCTCATCGACCTGATCGAAAAGCCGAAGCTGATGCCCCTGCTCGACACCATCGACGCGCGGCAGAAGGGCCTCCTGGTCGAGGACTGAAATGCCCGTGCCGCTTGCCGCGAAAAAGCCGCATTTCCGCCCTTGAAACGCGTTTCCGACGCGCTATTGTTCAGGTCATGAACAAGATCGGTGGCGAAAAAGCCCTTGCGACCCGGGCCCGCCAGGTTCCGCGTGGCCTCACGCTCAGGCGCTTCGAGCGCGCCTTGCTCGCCGCGCGGCCCGCGCTCGCGTTCCCGGCCTTGTTCGCCCTCGTCTTGCTCGGCTCCTGCGTATCTCCGAGCGCCGAGCCGGACTTCCACGTGTCCGGCGTCGTCCTGGACGCGCGTACCGGAAGCGGCATCGCCGGCGCGGTGGTGCAGGACAGCCGCTGGAGTTCGCGGGATCCCCGCGGCGCGGTGAGTTCGCCAGACGGCAGCTTCGGCTACTTCACCTGGTACGAGGAGCACGAGATCGTGGTATCCGCGCCCGGCTATCTTACCGCGGCGCGTACGCTCGAGACCTTCGTCATCGGCCGTTCGCCGGTGGCCGTCATCGAATTCGAGCTGGAGCCGGTCCCGGACCGGCCCGTCCGCTCCGATTGATTCCGTCCGGTAGATCTACGCAAGCCCGCCGCCGGCATCGTCCGGGCGGCGGGCTTTTTCGTTCCGGGGCCGCGGGCCGGCTTTCGGAGCTCAGAAGCGCAGGACCGCGAGGCAGCGTTCGTCGTCGAGGAAGGGAACCTTGACCGGCACGACTTCCGCGGCCGCTGCCGCGGCGCCGAGGACTGCGTCGGCCGAGAGCGCGGCGAGCTCGTCGCGGGTCGAATCGAGGCGGCCTTTCCAGGCGGCGAAAGCCCCGCCCGGGACCAGGGTTTTCGAGAGCGCGCGGAAGAGCTTCGTTTCCGAGAAGGGCCGGAAGGCGCGGAACGTGACGAGGTCGAAAGGTCCCTTCGCCCGTTCCGCTTCCGACTCGACGAGCTCCACGTTGCGCAGGCCCAGCAGGGCCTGTTCGTTCTCGAGGAAGCGGAGCCGCTTGCCCATGCGGTCGACCAGGCTGAAGCGCCAGTCCGGCAGGAAGATCGAGAGGGGGATGCCGGGCAAGCCCGCGCCCGTCCCGACGTCGGCGAGACGCACGGGCCCGGCCTCGGGACCCCGCGCCGCCGCGATGGCTTCCCCGAGCGCCTTGAGGGTGGGCAGGGGGGCCAGGCTGTCGAGCAGGTGCTTGACGACGAGCTCCCGCCCTTCCGCGGAGACGAGGCCGTACGTGGGGTTCCAGAGCTCGATCTCGTCCCCGTAGCGCGCGAGGCGTTCCAGGGCTCCGTCGGGGACTTCGATGCCGAGCGCGGCGATACCCTGCGAGAGAAGTTCGCGGTCGATGGCCATGGAAGCGAGCATAGCGGAAGGCGGCCCGGAAGGACAGAGCCCGCGTGTGTTTGATCGCGCGCCGAGAGGGACAGAGCTCGCGTACTATGGATCGGGCGTCAGCTTGGCGCAGGGGCCGACCCCCTCTCGGGCATGCGATTGACCGCGCGGAAGCGTGCGGCTAAGGTGGTGGAATGGGAAGTGACACGGGGGGCGCGATCGATCTCGACGTGGCGGCGAGGATGTTCGCGGCGGAGTCCGACGTGCTCGCGGTGTACCTGCTCGGAAGCGCCGCCTCGGGCCGGATGCGACCGGACAGCGACGTTGATCTGGCCATCATGCCGGAACCCGGACGTTCATTCGACGCTTCGCGCATGATCGAGCTGGCGGCCGAGGCGACACTCGAGCTCGGGCGTGACGTCGATCCTGGCGTGCTGTCGTCCCGCAACTTGGTGTACGCGCGCGAAGCCCTGCTTACGGGAGTACGGATCTTCTCTCGCGACGATTTCCGGGCCGATCTGTCGGCCGCGACGCTCCTCGGGCTCTACGACCGCTTTCAAGCCGAACGCCGGGAGGTGCTCGATGCCTTCACCGCCTGACGACGTGGGCTACAACAAGGCGGCCATCGTCGACGGAAAGTGGCGTTCCCTGGCGGATTTCCTCGCGGCGCTCGGATTCAGGATCGATCCAGAGAGCGTCGCCGGGCCGGCTCGGTCCTAGCGCTTCCCGGAGAGCTGCAGGTAGATCTGGTCGGAGAGCCCGAAGCGGGCGTTCTTGGTCATGTCCTTGGCGTACTCGTCGTAGAGCATGTCCTCGAAGAGCTCCTCGGCGTAGCCGCCGTCCACGAGCCCGGCCTTGTCGACGCTCTTCCGCATCTCGGTGAGCATCATCTTGACGAAGATGCCTTCGAATTCCTGGCACTGCTCGTAGAGCTTGCTCTTGCGATCGATGTCCTTCGCGTTCGGCAGGACGCGGGCGCCCGTGTTGGCCGCCCCGGCGGGCAGCGCCGGCGTCCGGTAGCGGTGTTCGATCGTCGCGAGGTCGAGTCCGGTCATGGCTTACCTCTTCAGGCTCGTCGCCGTGCCGAGCATGTTGTCCGTGGTCTGGATGGCCTTCGAGTTGAACTCGTAGGCGCGCTGGGCCACGATCATGTTCACCATCTCGCGCACGACGGACACGTTGGACATCTCGAGGAAGCGGTGGATGGTCTTGCCCATGCCGTCGAAGCCGGGGCGGCCCGCGATGGCGTCGCCGGAGGCGTTCGAGAGCTTGAAAAGGTTCTCGCCGATGGCGGTAAGGCCGACGGGGTTCGGGAAGCGATAGAGCTCGAGCTGGCCGACCAGGATGGGTTCGTCCTGGCCCGGCACCTTGACCGTGACGCGGCCGTCCTGGCTGACGGCGATGGTCTCGGGGATGAAGTTCTCGGGCATGGTGATTTCCGGCAGCAGGCGGTAGCCGTTCGAGGTGACGAACTGGCCGTTCGAGTCGATCTTGAAGGCGCCGTCGCGGGTGTACGAGTAGCTGCCGTCGTACATGAGGATGCGGAAGAAGCCGTCGCCCTGGATGGCCATGTCGGTGACGTTCTCGGTGTTCTGGAGCGCGCCCTGGGTGAACTGGCGCTGCGTGGCCGAGAGCTTGGAGCCGTGGCCCATCTGGATGGGCACGGGGACGACGGTGTCCTCGGTGGCGGGCGTGCCGGCGTAGCGGACGGTCTGGTAGATGAGGTCCTCGAAGTCCGCGCGCATGCGCTTGAAGCCCGAGGTGTTCACGTTGGCCAGGTTGTTGGAGATCGTGTCGATGTTGGCCTGCTGGCCGATCATGCCGCTCGCCGCGGTCCAAAGGCTCCGTACCATCGCTGCCTTCCTTTTCCCTTATCGATCGCGCGGCCCCGGGGCCTAGACGCGGACCACTTCGTTGATGAGCTTGCCGAGCATGGAGTCCTCGGACTGGATGGTCTTCTGGTTCGCCTCGTAGGCGCGGTTGACCTCGATCATGCGCACCATCTCGAGCACCGGGTTGACGTTGGAGGCTTCCGTGAAGCCCTGGATGACCTTGGGGCGTTCGCCGCGGTCCATGAGGCGGGCTTCGCCCGATTCCTCGGTGGTGCGCCAGAGGCTGGAGCCCTGCTTGGCCAGGTAGCGCGGGGTCTCGAAGTCGACGAGCTTGATGGTGTCGAGGAGGACCGTGTCGTCCCACTGGTTTTCCTCGCGCGCGACGAGGCGTTCCTCGGGCGAAAGGAATTCGGCGTTGACCCAGACGCGGCCCTCGGCGTCGACGGTGAAGTTGTTCGCCTTGACGCGGATGGGGCCGTTCTCGCCCATGACCGGGAAGCCTTCCTTGGTCTCGAGGTAGCCTTCCTTGCCGAGCACGAAGGAGCCGTTGCGGGTGTAGCGCTCGCCCGAGGGGGTCGAGACCGCCATGAAGCCCTTGCCGTCGAGCGCCAGGTCGAAGTCGCTCTCGGTCTGCTTGAGGGGGCCCTGCTCGAACTCGGTGAAGAGCTCGTTGGTCTCGACGCCGGTGCCGAGCTTGCCGATGATCGGGGCCAGGTCGCCGGAGCCGAGGGGGTGGAGGTAGACGCCGTCGTCGTCCATGCGCCGGAGGAGGAGCTGGGCGAAGGCCTTGTGGACGGCGGTGTCGCGCTTGTAGCCGTCGGTGTCGACGTTGGCGAGGTTGTTCGAGATGGCGTCGAGCCGGACCTGCTGTGCCTGCATGCCGCTCGCGCCCGTATACCAGCCGCGGATCACGTTCCCGTTCCTCCTGCCTTCCAATCATCGGCGGGAGGGTTCGCGGGGATTACGGGGAAAGGGGAATCAGCGCAAGGCGAGTTCGACAGGGAATTCCGGGAACACTTCAAGGATCCTGCGAATCGTCTTCAGGCTCGGATTGGGCCGTGCTTCGAGCCGCTGGTAGGACCAGAGCGACGGGAATCCGAGCTCCCGGGCGGCAGCGGCCTGCGTTAGCCGGCGGTCGGCCCGCGTGCGCCTCAGGGCTACCGCGAAGGCGAGCTCCGGGTTGACCGATACCCGCGCGAGGGTAGCATCCTCGTCGAGTCGCGCGTCGGGAAGCGGGCATGCCCGGGAGGAATCGGGCGGATCGTCGAGATAGAGTTCGAGCGCTTCGGTCATGGCTACCCGGAGCGACTGGGTCTTGCCGTCCTGGCTGATGCCTTCCTGGGTGACGCAGCCCTCGAGCTCGAGGCACTCCGCCCAGCGACCGTCGGGATCTTCATGGACCCTGAAATGGTAGGTCATGACCTCGTCTCCTTCCGCACGCTCTCCAATCGCTTGAGGAGGGCGCGTTCGATCCCCCTGTGGAGCTCGCGATGGAGGGGAATCGTCTCGCGGAACGCTCCGAGCATGACGCGGGCATGCGAGCCGCGGATCCTCACGAGGATCCAGCCGGCCGCAAGGTACCGGTCCAGCATCTCTTTGCCGCTCAAGGGCATGGAGTATTCCCGAGAATGCCAATTATAATTGGCTGCCTGTGAAATGACAAGCGCGCGCAAGGATAGGGCATGCTCCGGAACCGCGCGCCATCCGTGCTGGCGCTTGCGTTTCGTCAGCTGGTGACGAGCTTGCCCGCGTCGATCTCGTCGACGAAGATGCGGCCGTAGCGGCCGGAACTTTCCACGAGCCCGGCGCCAGGCGCGTAGGTCTCCATGAAGAAGAACATGAGGTCGCTCATGTCGCCGTGGCTGTCGGTGCCGGTGTAGCGGTACCAGAGGTCGTTCGGGTGGGCTTCGAGGACGGAGCGGCGGTACTCGTCGCGCTCGAGCTCGGGGTCGATGCGGGCGCGGACGACGGAGCGGAGCCCGCCGTACCAGGAGCGGGCGACGCAGAAGAGGTTCAGCTTCTTCGCCTCGTCCATCCAGTAGAGTTCCGCGATGCCCGCGATCGCGGGGACGCCCGTGTGGATCGTGTACTTGTCCGCCTTGGCGAAGGGGGACCAGCGCACCGTGAAGTAGGCGTCGCCCTCGTGCTCGACCTTGCTGACGTCCCATCGCATCCCTCCATGGTACTCCCGGCGGACGGAACGCCGCAAGCTCGCCCGGGCGCGGGAAATGCATCAACGCGCCCTGTACACGTTCCGGCTTGCGGGATAGACTAGCCGCCGACGTACGGTGCCCGGGTTCGCCCGCGAGCTGCCGGACGTCCCCCTCCCGGGCGCGCCCCCGACGCGCCCGCCGGAACGTCCGCGCGAAGGGATCCGGTCCCATGCAGGAAACGCTCGAAAAGATACTCGCCGCGGAGGCGGACGCCCGCCGCATCGTCGAGGACGGCCGTCGCGAAGCCGAAGCGATCGCGCGGGAAGCCGCGGAAAGGGCCGAGGACCTCGTCGCCGCGGCCCGTGAACGCGCAGGCGCCGCGCTCCGGGAACGGATAGCCGCGGCGCGCGCCGAGGCCGCCACAAGGTCGGCGGCCTTGCGGGCGGAACGGGCCGCGGCCGCGGAAGCCGCGCGGACGGCCCTGGCACCCCGGATCGAGACCCTGGCGCGAAAGGCCGCCGCTTTCCTCTTCACCACCAGGCTGGACGCGGACTAGCGGCATGCCCTCGAGGATCGGCACCTACGCCTTCCTGGCCGCCCGGCTCAGGACGCGGATCGGCAAGCTCCTGCCGGACGAACGCCTCGAGGAACTCGCGAAAGCCGCCTCGGTCGACGAAGCCCTCCTAGTACTCCGGGGGACGCGCTACGAACGCCTGTCCGGGCCGTGGGTCTCCACGGGCGACCTGCGCGCGGTCGAGGCCGCCCTCCGTTCCATGGAAATCGACATGCACGCCGAGCTCCGCCGCGACCGCGGGGAGCCGCTCCGGTCCTTCATCGACGCGCTCGCGCAGCGGCTCGAGGCCGCGAACCTCAAGGACGCGCTCAGGCTCTGGTTCGACGCGCGCGTCCGGGGCGGCGACGTATCCGTCCGCTCCGGCTACCTGCATCGCGCTCCCGTGGTCCATCCCCTGGATCTGGACGCGGTGCTCGAAGCCGGGGACGCGGAAGGACTGGTCGCGGCGCTGGCCGGCACGCCCTACGAGGCCGTGGCGGCCGCGGAGGCTCGGAAGGCCGTCGAGGCGGGCAGCCTCTTCGAGCTCGAGCTGGCGCTGGACCGGCTGCACTTCCGCCTGCTTTTCGACGCGGTGAAGGCGCTCGGTCCCGTCGACCGGAAGGTGGCCGAGCGCCAGGTGGGCCTCGAGGTCGACCTGATCAACCTGGCCTGGCTGGTCCGTTTCCGTGCCTACGGCGGAATGGGCGCCGAGGAGGCCTTGTCGCTCCTCGTGCCCTGGGGAGCGCCGGTCGACGCGAAGGCGGTGGCCGCCGCCTGGGATACGGGAAACCTGTCCGAGGCGGTTGGCGGCATGCTGGGCCACCGGGGACTCCGTGCCTTGGCGGGCGGCGCGGGCAACGAGCTTTCGCGGCTCGCGCTGATCGAGCGGGCCCTGCGGGAACTCGGTTTGATCGAGGCGAGGAAACTCTTGGCCGGCGACCCGTTCACGGTCGGTGTCGTGCTGGCCTACCTGCGCCTCGAACGTGACGAGATGGCCCGGGTGCGTGCCGGCCTCGGGGCGGCGCGGTACGGGGCGGGCGCGGCGCGCGCGAGGGAGGCATCATGAGCGGTACGGCACCGATGCGGCTGCTGGTGGCCGCGGCGCCGGCTTCGGCGTCCGACGCGATATCGCGGGAGCTGCTCGCGCTGGGCGCGCTCGACGCGGTCGCCGTCAGGGAGCTCGACGCGGCCTGGAAGGAGAAGCTCCGTCCCGACAGGGCCGATGCGGCGGGCGAGGGCGCGGTCGTCGTCGCGGTGTGCGCGGCAATCGAGGCCGAGATCGCACAGCTCGACGATGCCGGGCGCGCCGAATTCCTCGCCGAC